>JASHVB010000855.1 GCA_030039695.1 Acetobacteraceae bacterium | reverse complement strand
AATGGGCCGCGCAATCGTTCGCAATCCCAAGGTCTTCTTGTTCGACGAGCCGCTGTCCAACCTGGACGCCAAGCTGCGCGTGCAGATGCGCACCGAGATCAAGAAGGTCCACCAGACGGTTCGTACCACAACAATTTACGTGACTCACGACCAGGTGGAGGCAATGACGCTCGCCGACCGCGTGGTGGTGATGAACCACGGCGTGATCGAGCAGGTCGGATCGCCGCAGGAACTGTACCATGCGCCCAAGACACGGTTCGTCGCTGGCTTCATCGGGTCGCCGGCGATGAATTTCCTGCCGGTAAAAGTGCAGGGCGGCGCGAATGGCGGGCTGGCGGTGAAGCTGGCCAACGACATCCTGTTATCGGTGCCGGCCTCCCGCAACGATCGCTACGGCCCCTTCAAGGACAAAGAGATGCTGCTCGGGCTGCGGCCGGAGCACCTGTTCGAATACCACGAGAACGGCCGCCAGGGCTGGGAGCGCGTGGAGCTCCCGGTGGATGTCGTGGAGCCGATGGGCATGGAAACGATGGTGCATTTCTTCATCGGCCATGATCCGGTTTGCGCCCGCATTGATCCCGCAACGCACGCGGCGCCGGGCGAGACGATGCCGCTGACCGCCGACATGAACCAAATGCACCTGATGGAGCCCGAGACCGGCAACGTGGTGTAAACAAGACCGCGTCGCTATCGCGAGAGAGGTCGGGACGCCAAGCGTCGAGGGTGAGGGCGCAAATCGGGCCTCACGCTGTGTGCTATCCCGTGTCGCGTCACGACATCCCTCGGGATTTTGCGCTATATCTCCATCACTGTGAGCAGGAGCGCAGGACATGGAAGCAGCGCAACGCGTGGTGCGTGTCGGTAGGATCGAGATCGGCAACCATCTGCCCTTTGTGCTGATCGCCGGCCCGTGCCAGGTCGAATCCCGTGCCCATGCGCTGGAAGTATCTGTGGCGCTGCGCGAGCTGTCGGATCGCACCAGCATCCCTGTCATCTACAAATCCAGCTTCGACAAGGCCAACCGCACCAGTTCCACCGCGGCGCGCGGCGTCGGAATGACGCAGGGCCTCGCGATCCTGGCGGAAGTTCGCGAACACACCGGGCTGCCAACGCTGACCGATGTGCACGCCCCAGAACAGTGCGCCCCCGCCGCTGAGGCCGTCGACGTGCTGCAAATCCCTGCCTTCCTCTGTCGCCAGACTGACCTGTTGCTCGCGGCCGGCGCGACACGGCGCACAATCAATGTGAAGAAGGGCCAGTTCCTGGCGCCGTGGGACATGCGTCACGTCGCAGCGAAGATTTCCGGCACCGGCAACGATAGCATTCTGCTGTGCGAACGTGGCGCCAGCTTTGGCTACAACACGCTGGTCAGCGACATGCGTGCGCTGCCGATCATGGCGCGCACCGGCTATCCAGTGGTGTTCGACGCGACTCACTCGGTGCAACAGCCGGGCGGCCAGGGGGCATCGTCGGGCGGCGAGCGCGAGTTCGCGCCGGTGCTTGCGAGGGCTGCTCTGGCTGTCGGCGTTGCAGCAGTTTTCATCGAGACACATCCCGATCCGGATCGCGCTCCGAGCGATGGACCCAACATGATTCCCTTGCGGCAGATGGACGGACTAGTGAGGGTCCTGAAAGAGTTCGATGCGCTGGCTAAGCGGGGCCGATGATACGGGGGCCGCGACGGAGCAGAAGTTGCCTTCCGCATGAGGCAGGGGGACAACGGGGGGGATCCGGTTGGCAGGTCCTGACCCCGCCCTCTACCCGCTAACGAGAGGGGGAGGCTGCAGATCAGCACCGGATACGGGGCTCCACAGGCGCACGTCATTGCGACCAGCGTCGCAGCAGAGCAAAACGCGGCTTGCACTGTTGCACCCATCGCCACCGGATGACCGCATGCTCCGTCTCGCCACCGCTTCCCCGGACTTCCAGGCCGCGTTCGAAGCCCTTCTTGCGCAGGCACGCGATACCACCGAGGACGTCGGCCGATCCGTTGCCCGTATCGTTGCGGAAGTTCGCGCACGGGGGGACGCGGCGTTGTTGGAATACACGGCCCGCTTCGATCGCCTGCACGTGACTGCCGAGCGTCTGCGCGTCGCTCCGTCCGAGATCGACGTCGCGGTCGCGAGCATCCCGAACGAACTGGCCGCGGCACTCGACCTTGCGGCAACCCGCATCGAAGCGTTCCATCGCGCGCAGCTTCCTGGCGACCTGCGCAGCACTGATGCCGCCGGCCTGACACTCGGGATGCGCTGGCTGCCGCTAGACGCGGTCGGGCTCTATGTGCCGGGCGGGAAGGCGGCGTATCCGTCGTCGGTGCTGATGAACGCCATCCCGGCACGCGTGGCCGGCGTGGCGCGCATCGCCATGTGCGTGCCGGCGCCCGATGGCGTGTTGAACCCACTGGTGCTGGCCGCGGCGAACCGCAGCGGCGTCTCCGAAATCTACCGGGTCGGCGGCGCACAGGCTGTGGCAGCGTTCGCCTATGGCACCGCCAGTATCGCGCCGGTCGACCGCATCGTCGGTCCCGGCAACGCTTATGTCGCCGAAGCGAAGCGCCAGGTGTTCGGTCATGTCGGCATCGACTCAATTGCCGGCCCCTCGGAGGTCGTGATTCTAGCCGATGCTTCCAACGACTCGCGCCGCATCGCGCTTGATCTGCTGGCGCAGTCAGAGCACGACGAGGCAGCGCAGGCGATTCTGATCACCGACGACGCAGCGTTCGCAGATTCGGTTGCCGCAGCTGTCGAGGCCGAGCTGCCATCGTTGCCGCGGGCTGCTATCGCCGGGGCGAGCTGGCGAACGCATGGTGCGATCATCGTCGTGCGGCATTGGGACGAGGCGGTGGAGCTCGCCAACAAGCTTGCGCCGGAACACCTGGAGCTCATGTTGCCGGACGCCGAAGCCATATTCCGAAAGATACGGCACGCTGGCGCCGTGTTTCTGGGTGCCTACGCGCCCGAGGCGCTGGGTGATTACGTGGCCGGCCCGAATCACGTGCTGCCGACCGGCCGCACCGCGCGATTTGCTTCTGGATTATCCGTTTTCGATTTTCTCAAGCGCACGACGTTCGTCGCTGCCGATGCGACAGCATTGGCACGTATCGGGCCCGCCGCGGTGGTACTGGCCGAAGCCGAGGGCCTGGAGGCGCATGCTCGCAGTGTCGCTGTACGGTTACCTTGACCTTCCGGCGCCTGCCCCTCATGTTCGCCGCAATCTCAGCAGGTGCATGAGGCCTGATGCCCAAAGAGGACATGATCGAATTCAGCGGAACGGTGATGGAGCTGCTGCCCAACGCTATGTTCCGTGTGAAGTTGGACAATGACCACAGCATCCTGGCGCATACCAGCGGCAAGATGCGCAAGAACCGCATCCGCGTGCTGGCGGGCGACCGGGTCAACGTCGAAATGACACCCTACGACCTGACCAAGGGCCGCATCACCTTCCGGTTCAAGTAGTTCGCCCCCCGTGGGCCGAGTCGACATGGACCGCCCACCTCTCGTCCTGGCCTCGGCTAGCCCGCGCAGGCGGGACCTGCTGGCGCAGATCGGCGTCGTGCCGGACCGCATCGTTTCCACTGATGTCGACGAAACGCCGCTGCCTGCGGAACACCCGCGCGTCTGTGCGATGCGCCTGGCGCGTGCGAAGGCCGCGGCCGTGGACGCCCCAGGCTGCTTTGTGCTGGCGGCAGACACTGTGGTGGCGGCCGGCCGGCGTATCCTCCCCAAGGCGGAGAACGAGACAGACGCGCATGCCTGCCTGAGCTTGCTGTCCGGCCGCCGGCATCGCGTGTTCACCGCGGTCGTGCTGCGTCCCGCGGCGGGCCGCCGCAGCGAAAGGATCGCTGTGAGCATTGTCACTTTCGCCCGACTGACGCGTCAGCAGATCGACGCTTACGTCGCAAGCGGCGAATGGCAGGGCAAGGCGGGCGGCTACGCCATCCAAGGCCTTGCCGCCGCGTTCATCCGCGGCCTCTCCGGCAGCCACTCCAACGTCGTCGGCCTGCCGTTGTTTGAGACCGGACAGTTGCTGCGCGGCACCGGCTGGCTGCGGCCATGAGTGCGCGCATTCTTGCCTCCAGCAACCCGGGCGAAGTCCGCGTCGCGGTGGTCCGGGGCGATCAGCTGGTGGACTACGCGCTGTGGCGCCCCGGCGCACCCGATGGCGTGGGCGATCTTCACCGTGGCCGCCTCACCGCGCGGATGCCCGCGCTCGCCGGTGCATTCGTGACACTGAGCGAGGCGGACGGGTTCTTGCCTGACAGCGAGGGGGGCAAAGAGGTCACCGAAGGCACGCACCTGGGCGTGCGGGTAACGCGCGCAGCGCAGGGCGGCAAAGGCCCGCGTCTGACCGCTCGGCTGACGTCCGACGAGGCGGCGCTTGCTGCCGCTGGCGCGGTCCGGTTGGTGCGGCGCGGTCCCGGGCCACTGGTCGAGCTGATGGAACGATATCCTGAGGCAACGATCGAGATAGATGGTGCAATTCCCTCTCCTTTTGTAGGGCCTGAAGCGGATCAAGGCGGGGGAGGGGGGATCCTCGGGTCGCGTCGCATCGCTGGCCGACCCGTCCCACCGTCCGCCCCCAACAAGGAGAGAAGGGGCTGGCGGATCGTTCGCCGAGCATTCGACGACGCCCTCGAGGCTCAGATCGACTCGCTGGCGGACCCGGACGTGGTGCTCGCTAACGGCGCCCGTGTTTGCATCTATCCGACCCCAGCGCTGACCGCCATCGATGTGGACGTTGGCGGTGCGGCAGCGACGGACCGCAGCAAGACCAGCCACCATCTCGCGGTGAACCGCGCCGCCTTGCCCGAACTCGCCCGCCAGATCCGCCTGCGCAACCTGTCCGGCGCGATCCTGATCGACCTGGCGGGGCTGCCGGCCCGCCGCCGGGTGGCACTGGGGCCGGCCATTGCTGCCGCGCTCGCAGGCGACCCGCTGGAGCCCAGGTTCGTCGGTTTCACCGCCCTGGGGCTGGCGGAAATTGTACGTCCGAGGGTTCATCCGCCACTGCATGAACTACTGGCGGGTCCGCATGCCGCCGGCCTTGCGGCGCTGCGTCGGATTGCCGCCGAAGCCGCTGTCCAACCGGCGCGTGTGCCGGCGCTGCGCGCCTCTCCCGTCGTGGCGCGGGCGCTGGAAGAGGACACCGCGGCCCGGGGAGACCTTGCACGAAGAACCGGCCGTGCCTTGATCCTGCGCGTGGACCCGTCGTTGCCAGCGACGGGCTGGGCGTTGGAGGCGGCATGACCGACGGACGCACGACAGCGAGATGCCCGATCTGCGGCAAGCCTGCGGCTACGGTGACGCAGCCGTTCTGCAGTCCGCACTGCGCCGACGTGGACCTAGGCCGATGGCTGACCGGGCAATATCGCATTCCCGGCCCGCCCTTGGACCGCGACGAGGAACCGCCGGTTACGCCGCCCGACGCAGCTTGATCGGGGGTGCCGCATCCTGTATGGCCTGCGGCCTCCGGGAGTACCCCGCGATGCCCAGGTAGCTCAGTTGGTAGAGCATGCGACTGAAAATCGCAGTGTCGGTGGTTCGATTCCGCCCCTGGGCACCATGTAAGCCTTTGAATTAACGAAATAATTTGGGGTGGCGGCGTAGCGGTCGCAGCGTCCGTTTGATCGGTAACAGGACCGCACAGGACGGCGGATCCGGCGCCCATTGATCGGGTTGACGTGAAGGCGGCACCCTCCGCCGACATCAGCCTTTTCTATGGTTTCTTGCGAGACTTTCTGACTGTCCGCTAATCTATCCCCCTTGGCCGCGACGGTTTGGGGCGAATGGGTCCGGACGGGTGCGGTCTGCTGATCGGCTCGAACGCGACGACATCGGGCGCCCTGTGACTGCCCGGACGGGGATTTGGTGCTTCTCGACCGATCGACTGGGCGACAGGGGTGCGCCGGGCGACCACCTCGCCCTCGTGCGGCGCTTCCTATGCGACGATCGCCGTCGTGAATCGCATCGGTTCATGCAAGATCGGCGTCTGACGGCCACATTGACGTGCTTTTGGCACCGACAGCTCCGAGCGACTCCGCCGGCTGTGCCCGACGAGGTGAGGATGCGGCTGCAGTCCATACCCGCCGACGTCGAGACGGATTTCGCCACGGAACGGGCCTCGTAGGGAGAAGGGCCGCTTCGCGAGGCCGCTCACAATCCCAGCCCCAGGCTGGCTCACCAACCCGTGGTCGGGACACGCCGACCCTGATATGTCGTGCCGCATGAGGTCGTTCTGGCAGCGGTCGGCTTGGTGTGGGGAATGGTCCCCAGCGTCGCTGTAGCCCAAGGCAGCGCCGCACAGCCGCAGACCACGGCCGCGTGTCTTGAGGTGTCGTTCCCGCGGCCAGGCATCCCTGCAGATTCCTGAGCAAACCGGCCAGCCATTCTGAGCTGAAGCCGTCCACCATTCTAATCTGATCCCGTCCAGCACTCTGAGACGATGGTGTCCAGCGTTCTGAGGATGCTGCCAGGGTTCTGAGGTGATGATGAGCAGCTGGGGTCGCTCTCGCAGGCCAGTGTCGAACCGGCGTCATCACCCGTTTCTGAGGTGAACGGAGTGACGGATGCCTACGAAGAGGCTGGCGATGCGACAGATACATCGGCTGATGCGACTGCATTTTGGGGCTGGAGTGGGCGCCCGGGCGGTCGGGCGCGAGCTGGGTATGTCGCACCGCACAGTGCGGGAATACCTGGCGCGGAGTGCCGCCGCGCACGTCACCTGGCCACTCTCGCCAGTCATCACGGAGACGGCGCTCGAGCAGCAGCTGTTCGCCAACGGCGTGGTTCAGGCGGGGGCGCGGCATCGTGTCGAACCTGACTGGACGGCCGTCGCACGCGAGCCCAAGCGACCTGGCGTCACGCTGCAGATCCTGTGGGAGGAATACAGCGGCGCTCAACCGGACGCCTATTCGTATAGCCGCTGCTGCCAGCTCTTCCGGGAGTTCGAGCGTCGGCCGACACCCAGCATGCGGCAGGGCGACGTCGCCAGCGACAGGCATTTGTCGATTATGCCGGCAACAAGGTGTCGATCTTCGAACCGCACAGCGGCGAGGTGCGCAACGCAGAGGTCTTTGTCGGGGTACTGGGTGCGTCCAACCTGACCTATGCCGAGGCAAGCTGGACCCAGGCTTTGCCGGACTGGATCGGCGCACATGTCCGGATATTCAAATTCTCGGGTGCAGTACCAAGGCTGCGGGTACCAGATAACCTGAAGTCAGGTGCCCACAAGGCATCTTACTACGACCCCGAAGTCAATTGGAGTTATGGGGCGATGGCCGAGCATTACCGTGTCGACATTCTCCCGGCGCGGCCGAATCGTCCAAGGACAAGGCCAAAGTGGAGGTCTCAGTATCGCGCAGTACCACATTCTTGGTCGGCTACGCCACCTCAAGTTCTTTTCCCTCACCGAGTGCAACGCCGCAATCGCCGGGATCCTGCCGCAACTGAACGGCGGCATCATGCGTCATATCGGCATGAGCCGGCAGCGGCTGTTTGACACGATCGAATGGGCGACGATGCAAAAGCTTCCAGAGCGGGACTATGAATATGGCGAGTAGGCGATCGCTAGAGTGGGCATTGACCTTCATGTCCAGGTCGCTGATTTCCTCTATTCGGTTTCCCACCAACTCCTGCGCCACCAAGGCGACACCCGACTCACCGAGCGCACCGTCGGGATCTTCCGCCGCGCCAGTGTGACACGGCACATGTGCGCCACTATTACGGACAGCGGCATAGAACATTACCCGACCATATGCTGAGTACACATCGGCGTTATGCCGAATGGAACCCTGAGCGATCTCAACGCCAGGCCAGCGCCATCGGACCCAACACCGAAGCCCTCGTTCTCTCCATCGTACGCAAACGGCCGTACCCCGAGGAGGGGTTTCGCACCTGCCTCGGTTTCTGCGGATTTACCGCGAGTAGGTCGACACCGGAGCGCATCGTGTTCGTTCGTTTCCACGCTGAGCGGGGTAACCGCGAGCTGGATCGGACGCTGTTCGACGGTGTAACCCGACAATTGAAGAACCGGGTCGTCGTGGCGCACACCGGCGCGCCGGCGGATGCATCCCTGATCCCATCCGCCAGCATTCAGCACGGTGGCCAGGCCCGCTGGGCCGGTCACCGCGGCTGCGAAGCCGGTGCATGGCTACAAGGCGCATAGTGCCAGCGATCAGGATGCGGCGTTGATCGACGCGATCGGCGTCACTACTGCAAACGTGCATGATGCAGCTCTATTGGAAGTAGTGCTGCCGGCCTGATCCTGGCGAAGTCTATGACGACAGTGCGTTTGCCAGCAGCAAATCCGAGCGCCTGATCATCGCCCGCGGCGGGCGGCTTTGCATGGTGCAAACGGGTGTCTGGATCAGCCAGCAGGTCCTTGAGCGCCTGACTGCCGATAACGCCGCAGTACAGCGTGTACGCGCTCGCATTGAGAAGGTGTTCGGCACGAGCAAGCGCGGTTACCGCCTACGCCGGATGCGCTGGTTCGGTTTGGCGAAAGCAGCGCGGCAGGTCCACCTCACGGCGATTGCCTGCAACCTGTGACGCAGACTCCCTCTTATCCGCACTCCCCGCGTGACACTGCACA
>JASHVB010000854.1 GCA_030039695.1 Acetobacteraceae bacterium | reverse complement strand
GATCTTGTATACGCCCGAGGCTGTCACTTTGACGTCGCGGCAGGCGGCGTGGAATGGGTCGGTCAGGTTGCTCGCCTCGTACCTCGGCGAATCCTGCTTGTAGGCAACGTACAGGTTGCCTTTCTTGTCAAGCTCGACGCCGACGGTGTCTCCATGGTGGGGGCCCGGCGGGACCGTGGCGATCAGTTCCTGATGGCCATCGGGCGTCACCTTCATGATCTTGCCGGTGTGGAACAGCGCCGCATAGTAGTTGCCGTCCTTGTCAACCGTCAGGCCCTCGGGCGTATCGTCGAACTTGGACAGCGCCCAGGCTTTGTACTGGGCATGTGCCGCTGTCGTCGTGCTGAGCACACCCGCGGCTAGGAACAGGACCAAAGCTCGCATGGTAACCTCCCTCCCTCGGTCACCCCGGCCCGCATCGCCGGGCCGGGCCTGCTGGATTTTCGATTATGGCCATTGTTGCCCGGCTCGGCCAATGCCCTCACCCACGCCCGACGATCGCGCCATCGCCGAACATTATTTCTGTCCTGGATGATGTTGACGGCATTGACGGTTCCCTCAGCCCAACAACTTGCGGCAATCCAGGTCCTCCACCGCCAACAGGGTGCGCTCAAGGTTGTTCCACCAGATCGCCCGCGGTACATCGGCTGTCGCGCTGATGCTAAATCAGCGACTCGCAAAATAAGGGTCATTTCTCATACGCATTACGGAACAACACGGCGCTAGTCTCAGCGAGTTCATCGTCTGACCCGGCTGCGGATGGCAGCTAAGAGGCTGACTCGAAATGATTAAGCAATGAATAATTGAGTCTCTTCAAGCTCTTGGCGATTTTGTGTCCGCCGTGCTCGTTCCAACATGGTGTGGACGGTAAATCGGGGTTGCATGACTCCAGCAGCTACGATTCTCTCGAGCTTGCAAAGACAACGAGGGATCCGATCATGGCCTGGACTGGAATCACGCGCGCCAAGTATCGGCGCGATGGGCTGCGCTACGCAAGCGACACCACCGACGAAGAGTGGGCGCTGATCGAACCGCATCTACCGCCACCGGCGAGGCGGACGCGCGAGGTCAACCTGCGAGATGCGGTCAATGCCATCTATTACATTGCCCAATCGGGCTGCCAATGGCGCATGCTACCAAAGGATTTCCCGCCCTACTCGACGGTGCAGCGGTACTTTTATGATTGGCGTGACCGCGGGATATGGCAGCGGATCAATCATGTACTTTTGATGGAGGTGCGCGAAGCCGCAGGCCGTGAAGCCAGACCCACAGCCGGCGTGATCGACAGCCAGTCGGTCAAGACAACCGAATCGGGCGGGCCGAGGGGCTATGACGCTGGCAAGAAGATCCTTGGCCGCAAACGGCATATCCTCACTGACACCATTGGCCTGCCGGTCGGGATGATTGTGCACCCGGCGGATATTCAGGATCGCGACGGCGCACCCACTCTGCTGGCCCGAATAGGCAGTTCATTTCCCTGGCTGCGCCACGTCTTCGCCGATGGTGGCTACGCCGGCGACAAGCTGCAGGATGTACTGAAAGATCTCGGCGACTGGACGATCGAGATCGTCCAGCGGTCGGATGTTGCCAAGGGGTTTGTTCTGTTGCCCCGGCGTTGGGTCGTTGAACGTACCTTTGCATGGCTCAACCGCAACCGACGTTTGGCCAAGGATGTGGAAGCAACCATGGAAAGCGTCGTGGCATGGCTCTATATCGCGAGCGTCAAGCCGATGTCGCGTCGTCTGGCGGCCGCCTGAACGCCAGTGGGGGATCGGATTCACACGTGGAATCTAGGCGGTCGTGTTGCCAGATCGATTCGAGTCAGGCTCTCAGTAGGTCGCACAGCCACCATTGAAGCCGGTAAGATCGCACGCGAGAACGCGCGGAACAGTCGCGATCGGGGTTGTGGGATCTCTCTTTGCTGGCTTCACGGGCGGCACAGCCGGCACTAGCGGTTGCCACACGTACCGGCCCTTGCTTAGCCATGCGGTCCGCACGGTTGCTGGTGATAGGTCGGCATGGGGTGGCGGTTGTGCGGCACAGGCACCAAGCAACAGTGCCAGCAAGAAAACTACGCGTGACATGAGCACACGATACCGTGAACCTCTGCTTGATGCAACGGAATTATTCTCGGCATGAAAAAATCTGGGTTAGGCATTGAACATTCGTCAATTTGACTGACCCGGTGAACGCGGCGTCCGTCAGACAGTCTAGCGTCAAGCCAAAGGATCCCAATCATCCTTTCGACAAAGCAGCACTACGAGTACTGGAATAGTAGAGCGTGACAGGCTGACGACTACGGGGCCTTGCGCGGATGCCCCAAATTCTGCGCTAGAAACTCGGGTTGAAATCAGCAAGTGTGTGAGCAACGCCCGCTTGGATTTCCTCGATCGTCTGTACGACAGGCGATCCGTCGCTGAACGCTACGCCCAAGGCGACGTGGACCTTCACATCCACCACCCCGCGGGTGGGATGGGTTGCTTGACGCACCACGCCGTGAATTCCAGAGAGGTTCTTCCCTTCCTCCAAATGGACGGTGATTCTGCTCTCACCTATGTGCCGGACCAATTCGCGATGCTTGTCTGGGTTGGAGAGGTCGCGGAGCCGCTTCGACCAGTTGCAACCATTGTACGGTTGAAGCCGCTCCAAGACTGCGACGTGGCTGCTGTTGATGCCCTTCATCCAAGTAGCTATCCGATCTTGGAAGAGCTTTCTCGTGTCTACAATTGGAAATTGCGTTCCCTCTTGCTGAATTCTGGAATCGAGTTCAGCAAGGTGAAATACGAGGTAGTCCAGCGCAGACCTGAGATTATAACAGATTTCCCCGACTACCACGCTGAATTGCATTCCATACAAGGTTTCGGGTGGGACTGCGAGGAGCCATTCATGAGGGGGGTTAGGGTCAAAGTTGAGGGGGACAGCGTTCGCCTGCTGGATTCTCGCAGCCTCAAGCATATCTTTGAATTCAGCAATATGTTTACTTGCCCGCCGTGTCCACTCGCGACAGTCGTCGAGCGGGTGAAGATGATATTGAGCCATGCCGATTCGCTTCCTGGCTAGGTGTGACAATTCCCACGGTAGCGGAACGTCGGAGGGGAGTCTCGCGGCTCCCCGTCAGCCCGTGTTAGGCTAACCAGACATCACGCATGGCACGCTGCAATGTCGTATCGACATGACCGAGATGGGTATTCTGTCGCTGTCGGAAAACGGCCGGCAAATCCTGATCTGCTGTCAGAATGGCCTATGGTTGCTCGATCGGGTGACCGGCGAGCGCCGCCATATCCTAACCAGTCCTGTCGCAGGTCCGCCGACGGGCAGCAGCGGTATGATCTATGTCGGAACCGGCGCTGGTGAACCGTACGCCACCAGGTAGTTCCAGAGGTCCGCATTGATGACTCGCGTAGCAGTCAACCCCCTTGCGAGCTTTCGGTGGCTACAGCTACATACGGCTAGCCCCACGATGCATAGAGCGATTGTCGCCCTGCCCTCTATTTCCGCAACATGGAATCGAAGAATGTGGCCATTCTCGGAGCCCGGAAAAATGCGGGCGCTCACGCTTATTCTGCAACACATCAGGCGGCATTTTGACTCGTCCCGCGTGTGCGGGAACGAACGAGGGTTACTTGAAAAGTCCGGGTCTTTCCTCAACGCACAGGGGGGACGAGCCATGAAGAGAGGTAGGGAAGCTCTTGTCCGGTTTGAAAACGAGATCGCTAACTGCTTGATCTATCCGACCCGCTGATCCGGCGTTTAAGTGAAGACGACATTGTCCTTCCAGATCAGAATTGGATGACCAGCCGTCCTCTCGTCCCACCGGCCTCCAGGCGGCGATGGGCCTCGGCGGCCCTTTCCAGCGGATAGACCTCCGCCACGCGAAGCGTGATCTTCCTATCCTCGACCAGTTGCCGGAGCCGATCAAGCTTCTCCCATTCCTGCGCATAGGAGCGCACGAAGGTCGTCGTGAAGCGGATATCCCGCTGCGGGATGCCCTGGAAGCCGCGGACGGCGGTGAAGGCGCCGCCATCGCGAACTGCGGGGATAACAAGCTCGTTGAGCACCGCGCCGTCCGCAAGCCCATCGACACCTCGAGGGAAGTGCTCGCGAATCCGCGACGCGACGTCATCGCCCCTTCGAACGACGATGTCGGCGCCGAGGGACGCGACCAGCTTTTCGTCCTTCTCGGAGGCATCGGCGATGACCGTCAGCCCCTCGGCTTTGGCGAGCTGGACGATATAGCCGCCATAAGCGCCCGCCGCGCCGGTCACGGCGATGACCTGACCCGGAGACAACTTGAGCAGATCAAGCGACAGGCGGGCCGTCAGCCCGTTCATCGGCAGGGTAGCGGCCTCGGCATGGGTCTTTCCGACAGGCGCGCGCACGACCGATCGGACGTCGAGCACTATCTGCTCGCGATACGCACCATGGCTGCCCTTCGGAACCACGATCGCGATCACAGCATCGCCGATCTTGAGTCTGTCAGGAACGTCGCTGCCTACCTCATCGACGATCCCCGCCGCCTCCATCCCCGGCACGTAGGGCGGCGGATCGGCCTTCTGCTGCTCGGCGCGCGAGCCGTTGCGGGCCCCGACGTCGGTCGGGTTGACCGTCGCAGCATGGACGCGGATCCGCACCTGCCCTGGGCCGGCGTGAACTTCGGGCACTTCGACGACCTGGAGAACTTCAGGACCGCCATGAGTGAATAGTCCAACTGCGCGCATCGCTTCCCCCTTTGTCCGGTAGCTGGCCTCGGTCCTCTCCCGTCCTGGACTCTACCATGGACATTCGACCGGCAGGCAACCGAGACCGACACCTGGAGGATTGGCGAGATTGGTGAACTGATCCTGAAGGGCAGTGCAGCGAATTGCACGCCCGCACCTTCAACTGTGATTGTCTCCATTGGTTGCTTAACTACGCCCAGGATCAGAACCTGGCGGTCTCAAGAAAGAGATGCGGGCGCGCAGAGCGATCGTGTAGAACGAATCTGTGAAATGAGTTTGTCGTAACTCGGTCAAGGCCGGACGTTGCACGTAAACCCCGGACTCGTTACGGTGCCGAGTCGAAAGCGCGCACCTTGACCAGTGCCGAGCGATCGCCCGGCGCACTCCCGGAGTCCCGTCTTTACCTGAAATCGTGCCGATCCTCTCGCAGAGTCCGGCCTTTAGCTTCAACGTCAACAGAGCAAGCAAGGTTCGTCTGATCGCACTCGGTCGGCAAGGCACTGGCCTTCATGCTGGTCTTCATGCTGGTGCTCCTGGTATCCATCCTCTTGAGCGTCGACCGAGGCGGCTCTCTGCTCCGGCCTGGCTTGAACGGATCGGTCGGACTTTGGCCCCGACTCGCGTGCTGTCGTCTCGGCCATGTTTCCGATCGGTAGCATTACGTTTCATGGCGCAACCGGCTGGCCAGCAGCTCGCCCTTGCTCTCCAACAGCGGATATGCGGCACCAGCGACCAGATGAGCGTTGACGGTCTTGAGGTATCGCAAGGCGTCCAAGTGCAGGGCGGTTGTCTCGGCCGTATCGATGCGCCCCGAACGCAGGCGCTCGAAGTGTGCTTCGGTTGCCAACGCCTCCAGGCTGCGGAATGTCTCCTTCTCGCTCGCCAAAAGCCTCGCGGCCCGCTCGTCACCGGTCATGAACAGCGACGCCGCGGTTCGCGCATTCGCCGACAGGCGGTCGAGGAGTTGCATGAGATCCGCCTGGCCGCTTTCAGAAAACGACAAACCGCGCTTGATCTTCTTGCTGACAATCCCGAGCAGGTCCTTCGCCACGATGTCGGCTGCCTGCTCCATGTTCGTGGTAAAGGCGAGGATTTCTCGCACGCGGTGATGATCGGCGTCGCTGAGTGCACCCGCGTCCAGCGACGCGATATACGCCTTGATCGCGGTATTCAGCTTATCGATGATGCTATCGAGGTGCCGCGTCTCGGCGACGAGTTTGCGGTCATCTCTCTCGAGGGCATCGCGCAGGCCGGTCAACATGGTTTCCAGTACATCGGCCAGCCGAAGCGCCTCGCGTCCAGTGCCTCCCAAAGCGACCATCGGTGCCTCGCGGGCCGCGGGATCGAGATACAGGGGGCGGCTCGGGTCCGCCGGATCTACGCGTGCCGGCAGCCAGCGCCGCAGCAGGGCGGCATAGGGATCGAGCAACGGGAGAAAAAGGACCGCCAGCACGAGATTGAAAGCCGTGTGAAAGTCGGCAACCGCCCGTCCGCTGTCTCGATCGAAATGCGCCAACCAGGGGCTGATGTGAGGCAGCAGAAAAAGGGCGACCGCGACACCGATGACGCGATTGACAAGATTGCCAAGGGGCACACGCCGCGCCGCTGGATCGTCGCCGGTCGCACCTTCGAGCACCGGATTGATCGCGGTTCCGAGATTCGCGCCAAGCACCAGCGCAAAGGCCGCATCCGGTGGGACCGTCCCGTTGGCGGCAAAAGACATAATGACCAGCACAACGGCCACGCTCGAGTGAACGGCCCAGGTAAACCCCGCCGCGAGAAGCAAGTCCAGCAAGGGCTGAGTGGATATAGCGCCGAGAAGCTGACTGAGCATTGGCACGCTTTCGTAGGGCGACAGCGCCTCCACGAACTGATTGAGTGCCATCAGGATGAGGCCCAAGCCGATCAGCACACGGCCGAAGTCCCGCGGGCCGGCTGTTGCCCGCCGAAACATGATCACGCCGACCAGGATGAGGGCGGGTGCGGCTTCGTTGACGTTAAACGAAAGCACTTGAACGATCAGCGTCGTGCCGACATTGGCGCCCAGCATGACGGCCAGTGCTGGCACGAGCTCGACAAGCCCGCCTGCCGCGAACCCGGTGACCATGAGGCCCGTTGCCGTGCTGCTCTGCAGGATGGCGGTCACGCCCGCCCCCGCGAGGAACGCCTTGAAACGGTTCTGCAGTGTGTGGCCCAAAGTGCTGCGAAGCTTCGCCCCGGAGGCGCGCTGCACGCCCGTTTGAACCATCCGGACACCCCACAACAGAAGCGCCGCCGAGCCAGCGAGCGTCACGACCGTGAGAGGGAAGTTCATTGGCCGTCATCTCCGCGGCGCTGTGAACCGCACCCGGTGTGTCCTTTGCTGAGGTGAATTTGCTCTCGATGAGAGAACGCGCAATCCGGTCGTGAGATCGAGGAACGCCTGCGCCTGTGATCCGGGCGACCAGGCTGGATGTCCGGCGCAGCAGTCTCCAGAATTGCGAGGACGGATCTCATGCTCAGTGTGACATCAATACCGGAACAGTCATGTGCTGGAGCAGACCGCGACTGACGCCGCCGATCAGCGCCTCCCGAAAGGGTGAACGGTGATAAGCTCCGGCCACGATCATATCGACCGCGAGATCGACCGAACGAGACAGCAGAACATCATGGACGGTGCTGTCGCCCCGAATGGTCTCGTCGATAACGGCGACGACATCGTGCCGCGCCAAATGCCGACGCATGTTCTGCATCGCAACGCGCTCTGACTGAAAGCCGCGGAAATCAGGCCGGATGGTCATCAACGTGACGACTCGAGCGGACGCTATAACCGGCAATGCGTCGTTAACCGCACGCACCGCTTCTCTCGAGCCATCCCACGCGATGAGAACGCGTTGGCCTACTTCCTCGAAAGTCCCGATGTACGGGACCATCAGAACAGGGCGGCCGCAATTAACGACAATTTCTTCTGGGCGGTACCACGGCGGCACAGCGCCGGTATAAGGGCTGACCTGTCCCATGACAACCAAATCAGCTGCCTTTGCCAGGTTCACCAGCGCCGCGTGGTCGGCCCGGTCCACGCAATACCATTCCCCGCCGTGATCAACGCACCGGACACAATCGCGAAAGCGGCGTTCGAGGAGCTCTGCCTCATTGTGAGGCACCGCCTCTACCCAAAGCCTCGCTGCGACCAACCCCGATGACGTTCCAGCCGTAAGAGCCAGGTGTGGCGCACGGCTCGCAACGCGCGAAGGGGCCGCGCGGTCAGATCGAAGGAGCACAGCGCTGAGAGAGGCTTCCTGTTGCCGGGCAACTTTCGTCGCAAGCTGCAGACGCGTTTCGCTGACCGGCCCGTCATCAAGCACAACGAGAATATCCCGCAAGCCCATTGTGTGCCTCCCGTTCAGGCTTATTGTTCAGCTACGTTGCAGATAGACATTCCCGGATCGATTCATGGTGCGTCGCGCGACAATTGCTTCCCACTCGATGGACAGCAAGTATATATTGCGATCGACGGTACCGTTGTGCCGGATGAAACGCGTAATCGCATCCGACAAAGTTTGTATACGTTCCCGCAGAGCAATGAGTAATATGACCGCACTTCGCAGTGTTCTCGCGCGCGCTACCGGTTCGACGTTCGGTAATCCGAACTTGCCGGGCCGCGGCGTGTTCGGAATTCCGAACATATCACGGTTCCGTGAGATCAGACATTCTTCGCCGTTGACCTCGCATCACGGCGTCATCGCGCGGGCTGCCAAGAGCTGGCGACGGGCGTGGCCGCTGCCGCTGTGGGCGCGTGTGCCGATCGTCTCCGGTGGCCTGATCCTCGCCGTGGCGCTCGCGGGCTCGCGCGTCATGATGTCAACTGTCGCGCGGGAACAGGAAATGGGGGTTCGCCGCATTGAGGCAGTTTACCTCGACGGGATCGCCACGACGGTCTACCCGCACGTACTGGCACGCAATCTTCCCGACACGATTGAATCGCTGAGCCGGTCCATGTGGTTCCACCAGGACATGAGCGAGCAGCGCGCGATCGTATTGCTGCCTGACGGGAATCTGTTTGCCGATGTCTCTGGCCCACATGGCGACGAGAGCGGCCTCAGTCCCCTTCACAATCCTGCACTACAGCAGCTGCTCGCACAAAACGACGGCTTTGTTTTCGACGCAAAGACCGGCACCGGTTGGGCCTCACGCGCCATCGTGCGCAACGGGAACCATGTCGCCGATCTCTACGTGGCCCTGGACCTTAAACCACTGCTCGCCGAGCGCAGGGCACTCCGCCAGAGCCTGAGGATCGCAACGATCCTGGCCAGCCTGGGGGCCGCCGGTGTCGGGTTTCTGATCGTGCATCGCATGGTGCGGCCAGTGCGCCTGCTGACCGACCGCCTGCGGCGGGCACGGGCCGGAATATTTGATCGCGTGCCCATCGGCGCGTTGCCGCCGGTGGCGAGCGATTACGGCCAGCTTCTGCGTGGCTACAATGACCTGATTGATGCCCTCCAGGAAAGGGAAGCTCTAGCAGCCCGGTTGGCAGAGCGGGAGCGCGAGAGCGTGCTTGGCCGCCTCGCTGCAACCCTGGCGCACGAAGTGCGAAACCCGCTCGGTGGGATGGCCACAGCGCTCGATACCGTCCGCAAGTTTGGCGATGATCCTGACGTCCGCTCCCAGGCCCTTGATCTCATCGAAAGAGGCCTGTGGAGCATCAGGGATGTCGTGAGTTCCGTGCTGGCTTTCCATCGTTTGCCCGCAAACGGCCGCAAGCTCACGGCCGGAGACCTCGAAGACCTGCGGATATTAATCGCTCCCGAAGTGGCACGGCGTGGCCTGGACCTTTCCTGGGATAACGCCATCGATGATGATGTGAACGTCAATGCGACCGAAACCCGCCAAATCGCTTTGAACCTGCTGCTCAATGCATGCGAGGCCTCGCCAGCCGGCGGCCAGGTCGGCTTTGAGGTATCCGTCATGACATGTGCCGATGGCCCATCACAGCCGGAATTGCGGCTGGAGGTCAGTGACGCCGGACCCGGGCTACCCCCTTCGGCCGTAGCGGCGCTGACGGAGCGTGGGACCCTCGACTCCAATGACCCGCCACGCGGTCTTGGCATACGTGTTGTGAGAGACCTTGTCCGCAGCCTTGGTGGCCGGATCACCGCGACCGCGGACGACCGGGGATCGAAGATTGCCGTTGCCTTGCCGGCCAGCGAACCGTCGCGTCAGGAGATCGGATGACCGCCTCGCGCCAACCGGCAATCCTTGAAACGCCCTATGGCGCCCAACCGCTGATCGGGATCGTCGAGGATGATCCGATCATGGGGGAGTCGTTGGTGCAACGCCTCCGACTGGAAGGCTATCAAACGCGCTGGTGGCGGTCGGGCGAAGCTGCTCTCGATTCGCTGACGGAAACGACCTGCCACGTTCTCGTATCCGACATCCGCCTGCCAGACCTGAGTGGCGAGCAACTGTTCCGACGCGTGCTGCGAACCCTTGGGACAACGCCGGTCATCTTCATCACGGCCTTCGGCGAGGTCGAACAGGCCGTGCGGCTGATGCAGGCCGGTGCAAACGACTATATCACGAAGCCGTTCGAGGTTGATGCACTTCTCACCAAGATCGCTCTGCTCTGCGCCAGAGAAGTTACTGCGGGCAGCGATACGTTGGGCCGGCAGGCATTGAGCGGATCGCCGACAATGCGCCGGGTGCAAAGCGAACTATTTGCCGCTGCGGATAAGCCAGATCCGGTGCTACTACTGGGCGAGACGGGCGTGGGCAAGGGAGTGGCCGCGCGCCAACTGCACGACATGTCACTGCGTAAGGATTTACCCTTTGTCATTGTCAATTGCGCGACGCTGCCCGCCGAGCGCGCGGAAAGCGTGATATTTGGCCACGAGCGTGGCGTCATTCCTGGCTCGCGGACGGCCCACGTCGGACTCGTGGAGCAGGCCGGTGCCGGAACGTTGTTCCTGGACGAGGTATCGGCGCTCGCGCCGGTGCTGCAACGCAAGTTGCTTCGCCTTATCGAGGACAAGCGCTACATGCGACTGGGCGGAGTGCAGGAAATGATTTCAGATGCACGTATCATTTCATCGAGCAATGCCGATCTGCCCACGTTGGTGCGGGAAGGCCAGTTCAGAGCGGACCTATACTATCGCCTCAACGTGACGGAGCTGCACATTCCCCCGCTGCGTACGCGACGCGACGACATAATCCCGCTTGCAGAGCATTTCATCACTCAGTTCTCGCGAAACGCAGGTCATCGCACACCGAGCCTGACCCCGGGTGCCGCCGCTGAATTGCTCGATCATGACTGGCCGGGCAACGTACGTGAGTTGCGCCACCGGATACAACGCGCGTTGGATCTGGTTGCCGCTGCACCGCAAATTTCGGCGCACGTGCTCTTTCCCGAACGATCGCTCCTCGAGGAGCCTGGAGGGAGGGTGGGAACCCTAGCAGAGGCAAGAGAACGCGCGGAGCGCCTGCACATAGAAGAAGCGATACGCCAAACCGGGGGAGAAATCGCCAAAGCAGCGGCCTTGCTTGGTGTCTCTCGCACTACATTATGGGAGAAGATGCGCAAGCTGCGTATCCCGTAATGGCGGTTGTCATGCTGTCGCTTGGATTGAGAAAGCCCCTGCAGGAAATTTAGTGGGTTGCGATTGCCGGTGAGTTGAGAAAATGTCGTTTGGATTGAGAATTTGCTCGGTTCGCTGCCGTTGATCGGATACCAACGGCCAGAACCATTGACCCGATCGTGACTTGGCGCGACGCGGGGCGGCGTGATTCGCCAACCTCCGATGAAGGAGGAGCGGGCGATGACGGTAGCCATTCCGCGTATGGACCTTTCTGCGGCTGAGTTGCGCCAGGTATCCGCGCGAACGCCGGACGTGAAGGCGTCGCGCCGCATGCTGGCTATCGCGCTAGTGCTGGAAGGCTCCTTGCGGGACGCGGTAGCCGAGGCCTGTGGCATGGATCGCCAGACGTTGCGCGATTGGGTGCACCGCTACAACGCGGCTGGGCTGGATGGCCTGTATTACCAGGCACGGCGCAATGGCCCGCTGGCGCGTCTGTCGGAAGAACAGCAAGCGCAGGTGGCGACATGGGTCGGAGAGGGTCCTGAGTTTGAGCGCGATGGTGTGGTACGGTGGCGTTGCGTCGATCTGCAGCGCGAGACCGCCGCCCGCTCGACGCAGCGCTACGCGGTCTCGTGATGCACTCCCAACGCCTGACCAACGGCAAAGAAGGAAGCACGTTTCCAATAAGCCGGCAGCTTCTGCGCCCGCTCGACCCGGCTCGCCGCTTCGCTCCGCGACCGCGCGATCGACGTCAGCTTCGCCAAGTCGTCACTCTCGATTGCCGACCCGATCGCTCGCCGCCATGCCGCCATCAGCCTCGCTCCACCTTTTCCGCGGATCGATGAAATGGTACAAGGCATTAGAAGCTCCGGGAATTCTGCCCAAAACAAGCAGTTTCACGGAATCGATCTACTAGGCACATTGATGGCGCGCACGGCACGGCTATTCGAACTGATGCAATTTCTCCTGCGCCGTCGAGGTGCAGTGAGCGCGGCCGTGCTTCCAGGCGATGGGAGGGAGACTGTCGCGGCGATTGGGCTGTTTTCCGGGCCACGGCCACCTGCTGCGGCGGACGGGGTAGCGTTAGTGAGGTTGCGCGCCGCAATGCGCGCCGAACATCGAATCGAAATCGACTATAGCGACCAAGCGAGCCGAGTCACGACGCGATACGTTTGGCCCATTGCACTCACCTTCGGAAACCATGTGCGCCTGCTCGCGGCATGGTGCGAACTCCGCGAGGATTTTCGGACCTTCCGTGTCGACCGAATTATCGCGCTCAGGGAAACGCAAGAGCGGTACCCGAGACGCCGACGAGGCCTATTGTTGGCGTGGCGGCAGTCGGAGTTCGCCCCGGCGAGCCTGCCTGAAGCATGATGACAAAAACTGGCACAGGCTGAAGCTATTCTCTCCGCACAACTAGGAGGTTGATATGGCGGTTGAGAAGAAGCCAACGACGGAGCTTACCTGGCAGGAGGCGGTGCGTCTTGTTGCCTATCAGCAGGAGCTGACAGGGAGTAACGATCCGGCGCGGATGGTTGAGTCATTTGCGCCCGATGTCGTTGTGCGTTATGCGGATTTCCCCGAGATGCAGGGGCAAGCAGAACTCAAGCGCTTCGCAGCTTCGCGATTCTCGCGCTAGAAGAACTACCGCTTGAAGAAGCAACTGCGTGCGGTCTCCGGAAATGTGATGGTCTGCTCCTGGGACGCTACTTGGCAGGACAGTCGCGATGGGCGCGCGATGGAAGGGCGTGGAATCGAGCTATCGAGCATAGAAGCGGGGAAGATTGTCAGGTGGGAGGCCGTCTTCAACGTCTGGGAGAAGGGGACCAGAGGGTCACTTCCGATCGTCTAGTCTGAGGTGGGCAAGCACAGGGTGATTGGGCTCGAATGGCTGGCTTCATTGAGCACACATGGTGCAGGGGTTCACGCGGCGCGCTGTGAAAGCGGTCTTGTGATGTCGTGATTTGGAGGAATGGCCGCAATCTGCCGCGGGGGGCTCACTCCGGCGCATCAAAAGCAATCAACAGCAAACCACGGCCAATGATGGAAACCCTGCCGCCCGTCATGAAATGTACGCCGGTCTTCCGCGTCGGCTAACTGTAAGCGATGTTCTGCGGCCGTTCTTCTGTTCGGGCGCTGGGGGTGCGGGATGACCCCAAAGCAAGGGCCTCGAGCTATCATTACGTACGAGGTTAACGACGACGCGAAGAAGGAACAACCGATGGACAGGTACCGCCCCATCGGCCGTATGCAGCACCCGGCCCACATCAGTGTCACCAGGAAGATCGGCGACCTGGCCCTGTTGATTCTTGATGGGCCGTTTCGCTGTGAGCGTCCAGCTCACGCCGAGCACAGCGCGCGCGCTGGCCAAGCAGCTACTCGCGCACGTATCGCGGGCGCTTGAAGTTCCTGCGCCACGGCAGAGCGGACCCGGGGCCACGCCTTGAACCGTGAACGCCGATCACGTGACCACAGCCCCCGGCATCGGATCAGCAAGACACGAAGACAGGAGCATCGGCGACGTCCGCGAGCACAAACAGCCTCCTTCTCCCGCGGCTCCAGCAGCCCACACATCGGGCCTGGACACAAGTTGCGACGCTACCGCACTGTACCGGAGCATGGGATGCCCGACAGCGGGACTATTCATCCAGATCACGAGCCCAGCAGTCCCATTCAAGCGCCATCCTGGGAGGTGGTGGTAGCGGAGTTAATCAGTCATAAAGAGGACGTTGCCCCCAAGAACAGAATGAAGACCAACGCACCACCGCCGAAATTTGATCAGGCTGAGCCCCCTGGCCGTTGCGGCGTTGAGGCCTTCGGCTGCGTTGCAAGAGATGCTTCTCGCGCATTCGCTACTCGCAGTCGCTCCGCGTGTGTGCGCCCTGGCCTTGCGACCGTGAGGCGGTGGTTCCTGGCGTGGATGCCTGGCTAATGGCGAGAATGACAGGCGACGTAACAGGCGTGCAATTTGCCGCGCTACCCTTCAGGATCGAGTCGAGCAACCTACAGATACTGCTCATCACCTCACGCGAGTCACGGCGCTGGGTCATTCCAAAGGGTTGGCCCATTCCTGGGCTCCGGCCAAGAGAAGTGGCTGCCAGGGAAGCGCTTGAAGAAGCCGGTCTGGTCGGCAGAATCGTAGGCAAGCGTTCGATCGGTTCTTACCACTACAGCAAACGGCTGCCAGACAATCGGGAAGTCCTCTGCCGCGTCAAAGTGTTCCTGCTGTCGGTCGATCACCAACTCGAGGACTGGCTGGAGAAGGCGCAAAGAGACTATAGGTGGATGACGCCGCAAAGGGCGGCATACATGGTCGACGAGCGCGGTCTTGCCGAGATTCTTCGCGCGACCGTTCCGGCGATCGAGTTCCTGGGTCACAAGGTGGGCAGGCGAAGGTGTCTCCCGCTTTGATTCCAATATGGTGTGCGGTGCAAATCGCAATTCAGGCTCTGGTTGATGGTGCATAGATAGCGATAGGCTTCCGCAGACTATCGCCCATCACGTCCAGAGCCAAGACCGGGCGCGAAACAGAGGAGGCAAACAAGCCGTAACACACTTTGTCTACCGTTTGCCAAATATCGGTCCTGGTGACAGCGTGTAATGCTCGTGCGCCGATCCGCCACGACCGTGCGAGTGGAGGCAATAACCATGATGCGCTTTCGGTCCTCAGCCGCGACGGATCCGGGTCCCAGGCGATCCCACAATGAGGACACCTATGTCGATCGTCCTGATACCGGGTTGTGGGCAGTGGCAGACGGCGCGGGCGGGCATGAGAGCGGCGAGGTTGCTGCCGGATTGCTCCGTGACACACTGCAGACGATACCCACCAATCTTGCGGAATCAAAACGGGTCTCCGAAGTCAAAGCGCGTATAAAATCGGCGCATCTCGCCTTGCGCATGGAGGCCACGCGGCGTGGACCTGGTGTGTTGCTTGCGTCCACGGTCGTGGCATTGGTGTCCGGCGACGATCACTTTACTTGTCTCTGGGCTGGTGACTCGCGGATCTATTTGGTCAGGGACGGGAACATTCAACAACTCACGCGAGATCATAGTCTGGTCCAGGAACTCGTCGACGCCGGCGCGATCTCGGCTGAACAGGCCGAGCATCATCCGCACGCGAACGTCATCACGCGCGCCGTCGGAGCGGATTTGGAAAGCTTCGAATTGGATGAAGTCGATGGTGCCCTGCAGCCGGGCGATATTTTCCTCCTCTGCTGCGATGGTATTTTCAAGACCCTATCCGACACCACACTCGCCACATTGCTCGCGCGACGGGAAAGAACTTCTCTGGCCGAGACGTTGATAGCAGCCGCTCTCGATAAGGACGCGTCAGACAACGTCACGGCGGTCGTCGTCGAAGTTCTTTGAGCGCTGCCAAACAGAACGGAAGCAGAGCCGCAGGCAGGTCCTGAAACAAACGGTACGGGGTCGGCCGCCGCAAGGCAATACAACCCGGCTGTACGCCACCTCCAGTACACCCGATTCACCGCCGAATCTGCGGCCTGGTAGCCATCAGCCGAAACGAGGTCATCGGTCGTTTCGCGTGTCATTGACCCTCTTAGCAAAGGAGCTTAGGGTGACTGAACCAGGGGATGGGGTTCCCCGATGAGCGCCATTTCGGCTGATGACCCCTATCGCAATTGCGAGCGCGCGAGCGTTTGGAAAGGACGATGGGGCATGAGCGACAGTAGCGGGACGAATTCAGGAATTTCGTTGGACGACTGGTTGGCTGATCCGTTGATCGGGCTGATCATGCGCGCCGATAAGGTCGATCCGGCGCAAATTAGGACACTCTATCGACGTTTGCTGGACCGGCACGCCGATACGGCCGCGCCGCCGACGGATGGGTATCTCGGCATCGACGCGGAGCGTTCATGCGAATTCCGGTCCGGCGTCGGCGTCATGCTGCTCAACCGCTACGGTAGCGTGCTCGTGGGCCGCAGAACCAGAACGCCGGATGAAGCCTGGCAAATGCCGCAAGGGGGCATCGAGGACGGTGAAGAGCCGCTCGACGCTGCTTTGCGCGAACTGCGGGAAGAGGTCGGCACGGATCACGTCGAAGTGCTGGCCGAAAGCAGCACCTGGCTACGATATGAGCTGCCGCCAAGTTTGGTCGGCAAGGCGTGGGAGGGCCGCTGGCGCGGACAACAACAGAAGTGGTTCGCGATGCGCTTCGTCGGCTGCGACGCTGAGATCAACGTCGCCACAGAGCATCCTGAGTTTTCCGCGTGGCGCTGGGTTTCGGCCGCCGAACTTCCAAACCTCATCGTGTCTTTCAAACGTCACGTGTACCTCGACGTACTGCGCCAGTTCTGCAGTGTCGCACCGACAGACCCTGTGTATGAAGAGTCAGGAACCTCGCGTGTCTTAGATGCCAACCTCGATCCTGACGACGATCGGCAGGGCCGATGTGGCGGCCCCAGCTGCAGGTATGCCGGACCGTGACGGGTGGGCAAGAAGGGACACAACCAGCCATGCGAACGCTTGGCCGGCATTTGCCGAGCGAGCTCGTGTTGCTGCAGGCAAGCCATATGACATCAGGCTGCACGGCGGGACTCGCAGGCGTTTACAGTGATCACTTCGTCGAATGAAGGGAGAGCGGCGTCTCACCCAGGCGGCATGCCGGAAATCCGGACGTCATGCCCGCATGAATGTGCGACGCAGACAAAGCGGACCTGCCATCCCGGCCGCTTTCCGCCCCAGCCATCGACTGGCTATGGCTCGCGGCAAAAGGTTGCATTCCCTTACAACGAGGACGCCGGTGTCGCCGTTGACCTGATGCGTGAGTGCTATTAAATATATCCCCGGGGATGGGGTGCCCCCATAGACCGCCGATCCGGCTGATGACCCCTACCAGTCACAGGCGCGATAGCGCCACGAGAAGGATGGTAGGTATGCCGATCGATCGGACGGAGCCGCAGTGCGCACCCCTTCAAACGTCCCTTCTGCAAGACTTCGTGCGGCGCGTGATGGAGTCGCACTGCATCTCGCCGCGGCAAATCGAAGATTTGGCGCGTGCCTTCCAGATTAGCCCTCAGGATGTCGCATCCTCCAGAGCTATACGGCGGCCGGGAAGCAACAGGTTGCGACGCAGAGCCGGTCGCAGGGGAGCATGCCGGCCGGCACGGCGTTTCAGGTTTCCACTGCTTTCCGTGTGCTGAAGGAACCGCTCATGACAGTCAATCCGAGGCTCGAGGAGCTCTATAACCAAGTCGAACTGGTTCGCGGCGTCGGCGATCGACAACGTGCGCAGCTTTGCGTCATGTCGTTCGTCGCGCTCCTTGCGGGGGAGGACCATTCGGACAATCCCGTCACCGCTTCTCGCGTGCTTCGTCGGTTCGCCATTACGATGAACGATCAGATGCCCGCCTCTCTGCGTCAGGATCTTAAGTGCTTTGCACCGCAGATGATCGGCACGCGCGATGGTCACGACGACGCCCGCGCCAAGCTGCTCCTGGATGCGGCGCGAACAGAACTGCTGCCACGCATCGAGGCCGACATCGGCGGTTCCGGATCGGCCATCCTGGCTGACGAAAAGAGACGGACCGTGAGGTCATGGCTGCAGGCCTATCATTCGGTGAAAACCTACATCGTAGCGTCGACAATGGTCCTGGACGAGTGGGTGCGAGAGGACGTGGCCTGTACGGTGGCGTGTCTGATCTGCGGCAGCGCGCAGATCGCAGCGTTCGCGGACCAACGTGCATGGTATTGGGCAAAGGGCGTTGATCTGCTGGACCGTCTTTGCACAATCGGTATCGAGGATGCGCGCCCCATAGTCTCCGAGGATCACCTTGACCTCTTGTCGCGCTTTCTCGCAAAGCGTCGTCAGCCACCGGCCCAGCGCACGCGCGGCATAAACCTATGGATGCGCGTGCGGAGCCTGCTCCCGGCACTGACATGACGAGATTGTCCCTCTGGTGGCGCGCGATCCGGGTGCTCCCGCGCACGTTCGATCATGACGGAGCGCGTTTGCGCCCGTTCCGAACGCACACAGCCAGGCGACCACCCGTGCCGTGATGCTGAACGCTGGCACGGCGCTCTCGAATTCAGCAATCGTGGTCGTGGCAGCCGGGAAGCCGGACCGGGCGACCAGGCCCTTGGTCAACCAACGCAGACCTTCGGGTCGCGCGCGCTCCGTTGCAGGGCGGAGCGCGGGTGGCCGTGGGACGCAGGCCCTGGCGCTGGCGGTTTCGGCGCGCGATACGGCCGCGGCCATACAGGAACGCCTAAGCGATCTGTTAACGGCCGTCACCGGGAAACACAGCAATGCTGGATAATCCCAACGGTGCGGATCTGCGAGGTGCTCTTGATGCCGGCGTCAATCGCGTCGCGCAGATCTGGCCCGACGGCCACCCTGCGCTGCGCGCCCTGAACACCCTGCGGGACCGTCTGGCGGAGTCGCGCTTGCAGGTTGCGATCCTGGGTCAATTCAAACGCGGCAAGAGCACGTTCATCAACGCACTCCTGGGCGCACCGTTGCTGCCGTCCGCGGTGGTGCCAGCGACGGCGATCTCAACCTTCATCTCCTGGGGACCCACACCACACATTCGCGTTGCCTATCAGGATGGCCGGCCGCCCGAGGACCTGCACCCGATCGATCCCGACGAAATCCGCGGCGAGCTCCATCAGTGGGTGACGGAAGAGGGCAACCCCGTCAATCGCCGCGGTGTGCGCCGTGTCGATTTGTTCGTCCCTGCGGACGTGCTGCGCGATCGTATCGTGTTGATCGACACGCCGGGTATTGGCTCAACGCTCCGGCACAACACCAAAGCGGCGTTGGAGGTGCTGCCCGAGTGCGATGCAGCCCTGTTCGTCGTATCGGTTGACCCACCGGTGACGGAAGCGGAAGTCGCCTATCTCCGCGCAGTCCGGCCACATGTGACGCGGCTCTATTTTGTGCTGAATAAGGTCGACTATCTGGACCCTGCCGTACAAAGGGAGGTGATCGGCTTTTTCCGCAATGCGTTCCGTGCCGCACTGGCAACTGCCGAGGAGCCGGAGATTTTCCCGCTTTCCGCACGTGGTGCGCTGCAGGCCGCGACCGAATCTAGCCCCACAGCGCTGGAAGCGAGCGGCCTCTTGCGAATCAAACGCGAGATTCTGCGCCCGCTTGGCACCGGCAAGCGCAGCGCGCTCCGCGCCTCAGCCACGGTCAAGGCGAGGATGCTGCTCGAACAGGCTCTCGCCGATCTAAGCCTGAAAATCCGCGCACTGGAGCTGCCACTGGACGATTTGCAACAGCGCGCTCAAACCCTGAGCAAGGCGCTGTGCGAGACCGAACGCGAGCGGCTCGTGGCGCATGACACGCTCGAGGGCGACAAACGGCGCGCCATCGCGGAGCTTGAGCGACAAGCGGAGGCGCTTCGCCAGGAAGCGGGACGCACATTCGACGCGTTGGTCCAGCAATCCATTGACGCAAGCCACGGCATCGTGCACCGCGGGCGAATTCAGCACAGCCTGGACACCGTCATGCCGGAATTCTTCGAGGCTCGGCTGAACGCATTCGCGGCAGAATTCCGTCAGGTCGTCGAGACCATACTGGCGCGGCACCGACAGCGGGGGGATGCGCTGATCGCCTCGGTGCGTAAGACCACGGCAAGCCTATTCGACGTCGCACTGCCGCCACAGGAACCGCCTGAGCCATTCCGGCTCGGACCGGAGCCCTATTGGGTCAGCCAGAAGCTGGTGCACGCATTGATTCCCTCGCCTGCCGGCCTTTTGCGCCGCGTACTGCCAGGCGCGGCGCGGCAACGGTATCTGCGCCGTGCGTTGGAACAGGAGATTGCCGGATTGATACTGCAAAACGTCGAGGGCCTGCGCTGGTCGACTTTACGTGGCTTGGACACCACGTTCCGACGCTTCACCCAGCAGCTCGACCATCACCTGGCGGAGGCCATTACAGCGACCGAAGGCAGCGTTGGGCAAGTGATCAACCGTCGGCGGCATGAGGCAGCGCTGGCGGCGTCGGAACTGGACAGCCTGCGCACGGCGGAAGTTGGCCTCCGCTTGATCATCGCCGGATTGGTCGATCGAACTGCCGACGCCGCCGACCCGTGAGACGCGTACATGGAACGCCCACCGGACGAACTTAAGATGGCGACGTGCCATCTCACGTCGCTGATCGATGGGGACCGAGGTGTGCTCGAGGTCGTGCGAATCGGACAGCGGGCTGTTCCCCGCTTGCGAACATTGCTGTTCCAACGCGAGCCGAGCGGTCTATTCCAGCCCCGATGCCGTGTGGTCGAGGCCCTGGCGGCGCTTCATGCGCGCGCTGTGCTGGCGGAATTCCTACAAGCTGACCGTCATATCCCTGATCCAGTCGAGCGCGCCGGTGAGGAGGCGGTCATCAATGCCGCTGCCCGTGCCGTCCAGGACAGCATGGATGACGCTCTGTTCCATCGCTTGCTGCTACTGGCAGAAACCCGAAAGCTGGTCGGACCGATCGAGGTGATCGGCCAAACCCGTCGCATTGAGGGCATTTCCTGCCTCATCGCCGCATTGGGAGACGATCTCGCGCGCCCCGTGGCGGAAGAGGCGCTGCGGAAGTTTGGCGCTGCGGCAGCGACAGCGCTGATCAACGCTGCGAGTATCGGTATTGAGCCAGACGACGAGTCAGCCCGGCGGCGCCGGCGCGCTGCCATGCGACTGCTGACTGAAATCGATCCGCCGCCGGCGACAACCGAGACTTTGCGGGATCTATGGCGAGGTGAACCGGACCCTGAGACCGCGGCGCTCGGTTGCTCGATGGCGTTGAAGCAGGGCGGCACCGCTGAATGCGAGAAGGCGGTTCAGCAGTTGATCCAAATGCTCGGGGTGGCGGACTGGCGCATAGGCCGAGAGATCAACGACCTGCTCTCTCAATCGGCCGACGCCCAATTGTATTGCAGACGGATCGATCAAAACGCCAGCCCTATCGGTTGAACATGCTGAGTCCGAGTTCGTTTGCTACCCCCGTCTCGGATATTCCTGCCGGTTCCTTCGTCTCGGCAACCTGCGTGGTCGTGAAGACCAGTTCCGGCGCGAGGGTGCAGGTTGGGATGTCCATCGTTAAGTTACAGTAGCGAGAGCGCAACTCCATCGCAGAGATCCAGAACTCTCGTTTGATCGGCCGATAGTGCCCGCGGAACGTCCTTGCTGGATTGCATGCCCACGCCAGCAGGA
>JASHVB010000853.1 GCA_030039695.1 Acetobacteraceae bacterium | reverse complement strand
TTGAGACCCGCCGGACTTATCGCCCAAAACATCGCGGATGCGACCAGCCCCACTATTCCGGACGCATCGCCCCGCGCGGGCCATGCGGTACCGAGTGTTCGAATTGCCAGGGTCCGATCATCTCATCACCGAAATCGCAAGCCCTGCATGTTCCCCCGCCATCACCTCTCGCTCTCATCGTGTGTGCTTCGTGGCGTCGGTATGCCACCGCGCGTCTTGTGATAGATCGCATAGTATACGAAACCGACGAGCGCGCTGCCGCCCACGATATTACCGAGCGTGACCGGGATAAGGTTGTGGATGGCGCCCGCCACCGTCAGCGATGAGGCGTCGAAACCGGCCGGCGCGTGACCCATCGAAGCGGCCATGATGCCGAGTGGGATGAAATACATGTTGGCTACACTGTGCTCGAAGCCTGCAGCAACGAAGGCCGAGACGGGCAGCAGTAGAGCCAGGATCTTGTCCGTCACGGATCGACCGCCCATCGCCAGCCATACCGCGAGGCAGACCAAGAGGTTACACAGGATACCGCGGAAGAACGCAGTGAGGAGGGGAAGCTCGATCTTGGTCTTGGCGATCCCGAGTGCGGCAACTTCGATCTTGGCGTCATTCAAGTCGAGATGGTGCGAGAGGATGACGAGCAGGGCGATGCCGATCCCACCTACAGCATTGCCAACGTAGACGACGACCCAGTTGCGAAGCAGCGCTGCTGTACTGATGCGCCCGTCCGCCCAGGCCATCACGATAAGGTTGTTGCCGGTGAAGAGTTCAGCGCCGCCGATGATCACGAGCGTCAGACCCAGGCAGAAGACCACTCCGCCGAGGACGCGGCTTACCGCAAAGCTTAACGACGCATCGCTCGCAACAATGGTGTAGTAGAGCGCGCCGAGACCGATGGAGCCGCCAGCAACGACGCCGAGCATAAACATGGGGAGTAATGCGAGCTTAGCCTTGACCACGCCGGACTGCTCCAACTTCTCCGCTATCTCAGCTGGCGCGAATGCGTCCAGTCCGAAGATTTCCGTCCTTGCCGCGAGCCCCTGCGGGGCGGTTGTCTGCTGTGTCGCCACGAACTCCTCCTTGCGTTATGGTGTCATCGCTCGTGCTTCACGGTCCCGGTGTCCGCGCCAGTATTCTGAGGGATCGATACAGCAGTTTAGCAGGCATCCACACAACTTTGCTAGGATGCACTTACTTCCGCAAACGTTTGAGCGCTCCTGTAAGCGACGGGCCGACACCGGTGCGGCGACCGATTGATGCGATGACGGTGCGGCAATATAGGCTCTCGTCGTGACGCCGCGTCGAGGACGGCGGCTGACGGACGCCAGTGCCTCGCCGGCGAGTGATGATTTGTTCGGGGTGTAGAACTCGTAGAATGCCCTTCGGGCATGGGCCCAGCAGAACGCGAGCTTGATCGAGCCATTCAAACGGGTCGGAAAATTCCGATGTGGTTCTGACGACCCGTGCTTGTTGATGCCGTTTGCGAGTTGGCGCCATTCAGCTTATTGCGCATAATGAATTCACAATAAACGCGCCGGCGCGGCCGTGCTGACATACCGGAACAAAGTCGAATGGGTGGTCGTCCACAAACTGTCCTCGATCCGATACAGCATATCAACCTTGGGCATTGAACGCCCCATTTGCCAGCCCGCCCGAAGCGAGACGCTGTCGCCCCATTTCATTCCCCATCGAACGACTTGACGCGAAACTCGCGGCCCCGTTCCAGCAACGAGGCATAGGATCCGCAACGTGGACAGAATGAAACCACCGTGTCGGGCTCGAACCTGTGGGCGCAGTCTCGGCAGCGGGCTTGCAAGGGGATCGTTTCGATCGCCAACTCGGCACCTTGCGCTAGGGTGTCGGCCGTCACGATGTCAAAGCAGAAGCGCAGAGCGTCCGGTTCCACGCCTGCCGCCATCCCAACCTCAAGGGTAACCCGGACGACCGCATGCACGCCCTCCCGGCGGGCGCATTCAACGACGAGGTCGACAATACTTTGGCTCAACGCCAGTTCGTGCATCCGCTATCTTCAGCCACTTCGCTCGGCATGTCTGTGCTTCGGAGCGGCCCCACGCGCATCCTGGGAGAGTATGATGCCACGAGCAAGTTCGCTTTGCCAAATTTGCTGGCAGTTCCGGCCTCTTGCTCGGATGGTTTCCGTCTGTCGGCGGCTCCGGCTCCACCATGTCGGGAGTGCGAGCGTGCCTCGTATGGTGATGTGCGAGGTTCCGTTATCCAGAATGGCTGCAGCTTGGATGAGGGCACGCAACACGTCGATGATCCGATCGCTTGCTCTGCGGGCACCATCAAGCAGACTCTTTCGGTTGCGATTTCCGTCGATCACCACTTTGAATCAGCGTGGTGGGCGGCTTCATTTGCCCTCCTCCGGACTCATGAACAAGGCCGCCGGAAATACCTCATCGGGAGACGAATGCCCGAACTTGACCGTTGCCGCCAGGGAGTGGGCCGGCGCCGTAGATCCTGCGCGCCATCGAAACGCTAAGGCTTGCACTTCGCCCGCACCTCGCGCGCGGTCCGTTAAGCGATGAGAGAGTGAATGCGGTGGCAGCGGTGATCGACGCCGCAGCCATCGGAGTGGAACGTGGCTGGTCGATCGCCGGCTTCGAGATCCACGCAGTCCCGGTCCGCGATGCTTCGTTCAGAGGCGTCGCCCATGACCACTCACGTGACATGAGCCAGGCCAAGCCAACGCGCCGAACGGCGATACGGGATCGGTATTGAGATCCGACCAACTTGATATTGGACGGGCATGATGGCCCAGACCATATCGGCGTCAAGCAAAAGCGGACGAAGCGCGTGAAGGTCCGCTTCGATTGCTTGACCAGCTTCAGAGGAGAATCTGACATGACCATAAGGACATTCGCCATCGTCCCCGCGATGGTTCTGACCCTGGGGGCCGCAACAGCCCTGGCGCAGCCCGCGGCACGTCCGTTTGCCCAGTTCGACCAGGCCGTCGCTGGCGCCTCAAACGCCGCCTACATCGGTGACGGCTCCAACCCGTCGTACCTGCGGAACCAGCAGCTATTGACGCAGGAGCCTGGCTACAGCATCGGCGCTAGCGCTGCCTGGATCGGCGACGGCTCCAACCCGTCCTTCTTGCGGAACCAACAGTTACTGATGCAGCAACCTGGATATAGCATCGGTACCGGCGCTGCCCAGGTCAGCGGCTTCTGACGAAGACGGGGTCGTGGGCGCACATGCCACTCGGTTGTTGCACAACGACCGAGTGGCCCCCGTGGCGCCGATCCCGTCTCGCCGTCAGCGGGCTTTCGTATCACGCATCCGGCTGCTGGGACGTGCCGAACCATTGCTCCTTTTGCTAGCCTGGATTTCCACGGAGCGGAAATAGCCTAACAGGACGGTCCGTCGGTCACCGAATCAGCCGGACCGATCGGCCGTTCCACCACGGGACGGCGACAGGCTGTTCGAAGAGGCCTGAGGCCAGCACGATAGGCAGATGAGCGCGGCGATGGAACCGCACGGTGACCGCGTCATCGGTGACGGCGACGTCGGCTGGCATATCGACCAGGTCGCGGAAGACGCGGCGGGCCTGGGCATCGTCATAGCCACGCATGCGTCGTGCCATGAGCCGGTAGAGGGCGCTGGCGAGGACGAGCAGCGCCATATCGAAGTCGACCTTGAAGCCGACCGACGAGGAGAGCGCGTCGATGTGGAAGAAGCGCACCGCATCGGAGAGCGCATTTTCGATCAGCATGCGCCTGGCGTAGCGGGTGATGAGTTTGTTGGCACTGGCATGCGGGTCGTTGGTGAGCAGAATCGTGGGTTCCTCGTGCCCGAGGTCGGTGATGAACAGTTGCCGGTAAGTCCGCTTGAGCAGGCGGACCTTCTGCTCGAAGACGCGGGGGTTGCGATATTTGCGACCGGGCAGATCGAGGGTGACAGTACGCCACGCTGAGGGGGGCAGCGTGGCGACCTCGGCGAGCAGGCTCTTCGAGCGCCGGCGCAGGGTCATAAACGTGATCCCCAAGGCGTCGAGCCGATCGAGCCCTTGGTAGGTGGTGAGTTTGGAATCGAACACGAGGTGCTGCGGCAGCTCGCCGTGCTGTCGCTTCCAGAACGCGATGAAGCGGAAGATCTCCTCGGCCTCGTCACCCTTGCGAATGTCGGCGTTCGAATAGCAGAACACCCGGCTGTCGGCGTCCTGCGCCAGAAAGGTGAGGATGCTCGGCTGGCGGCGGCTGCGCTGCGACAAATAATGCTTCTCGACCACGGGATGCTCGCCGAAATAGGGCACCGAGTGGAAATCGAGGTTGATCGAATCCCCGTCGAACAACGCCTCCCCGGCCAGACGTGTGTGCCATCCGGCGAGCAGGCGCGAGACGTTCTGTGGGGTGACGCGGGAGGAATACTCCGAGAGGAAGCTCTTCTTCGGCATGGCATTGAGGCCGCAGAACAGCGCCAGGCCATCGTCGGCCACCAGCGCCATGACGTGGCTCTTCCGTTCGATGGCCCAGAGCTTCAGGGCGAGCGAGGCGCGCAGGGCGTGTGCCGGGGGGATCATACGCGAACCGGGGAGTTTGGCGTCGCGCGCGAGGGTGTCGGTGTTCAACCGCGTCAGATCGGCGAGGAACAGGAACAGCCCGCCGACCCGCGTGGTGAACTCGCGCGGTATAAGGCTGAAGTTGCTGACGTTGGCGACGGCTTCGGCGGTGGGGCCGGCGATGACCGGGCGCTCCTCGTCGAGCCGCCGCGGCAAGGGTGCGAAGCCATCGGCGGCGAGGACCTCGCGAACCGCGGTCGCGCTCAGTGGCATGCCTTGTTCGGTCAACGCCTGGCTGATCTCGTAGACCGAGTAGTTGCGCTTGCGCAGGGCCACGATCTGCTCGTGGGCACGGGTCTTCCTCGGCTGCTCACGCCGTCCCGGCCGGACGACGGCGAAGAAGTCCGGTAGTTTGCCGTGGCGGAATTCATGGCACAGCACGCGGAACGCGCCGTTCGAGTAGCCGAACTGCCGGGCGGCCTCGTCGGAGGCGACACCATCGAGGAAATAGGCTCGCAGTGCTTCGTATTGGCGCTGCCGGGGAGTGGCAGGCCGGGCGAAGAAGCGGCGGGCCTGTGTTAGGTCGTATGGTGCTCTGATAGCCACATATTGACGATGTCAAATCCCACATGTAGTGTCAAGCGGCAAGTACGCCACAAAGTGTGTCGTCGCGAAAAGTCCATGTGGCATCGCTATTTCTATGGTATGATGACGGCAACGCTCAATCCCAATGATTCTCGATGCGGAATCAGGAGATAACGTGCAAACGGGCTATCAGCGCACTATTTGACATAACGGCGCTGAGCAAAAAGACGAGTCTTTTGAGTCGCTTGACTCGTTCGCCTGTTAGGCGAACTTCACTCCATGGAAATCCAGGCTAGCGGGGCCGTGCACGGCGACGCGGCCGTCCTGAACCGCATTTTCGGAGGCACCCATCATGCAACTCGGCGTTTTCATCCCGATCGGCAACAATGGTTGGCTGATATCCACCACCTCGCCACAATACAAGCCGAGCTTCGACCTCAACCGCACCATTGTGGAGAAGGCAGAGCTCTTCGGCTTCGACTTCGCGCTCTCGATGATCAAGCTGCATGGCTTTGGCGGCCCGTCACAGTTCTGGGACTAT
>JASHVB010000852.1 GCA_030039695.1 Acetobacteraceae bacterium | reverse complement strand
ACCGCATTACCGAAATCTGGCGCGAATGCCTGGCCACGTGGGGCGGCCCGTGGTTGTTTGGCCGCAAGCCGACGGTCGCGGATGCGATGTACGCGCCGGTCGCCACACGCTTCCGCAGCTACGATGTGGCACTCGACGCTGTCTGTAACGGCTACTGCACTCAGGTCTTCGCTTGGCCGCCGATGCAGGAATGGATCGACGCGGCGCTGCGTGAGCCGGAACAGATCGAGGAGCTGGAAGTAGAGTTCTGAGCAGCGTCCGCGTGTCATTGTGAGGCACAATGTGCCGAAGTGATCGTTCGCGAGCTTGCGCCGCGAAGCGGATCAAGGGCTTCGGTTCGTTGGGTCCAACGAGCAACAAGGATTTCCGTCGGGAGAGGGGTCAGGACGCTGGCGGCCGCCCGCTCCGGCTGACCCACCCGCTCGAGGAGAACGGCACTTCCGTTCCCGCCACAACGGTTTCATCTGGCGCGTGTCGACCTCGGCAGCCGATGGCTAGCTCACAGTGACCGAACAGCCTTCATCACGCGCTTCGGTCCATTTCCCCGGCGCCGGCACGGGACACGGACCTTCGACATCCACGGTCTTGAAATCCGCCGGGGCGGCGATTTCCAGGTATTCCATGTCCGGTGAGTAGTCGAACAAGTAGTGGGTGATACCGGGACGCTGGTGCACACAGTCGCCCGCGGCGACCAGATGCTCTTTGTCCTCGTACATGAAGCGCGCCCAGCCCTTCAGCATGATGACAATATGGAAATCCGCAACATGGCGGTGCCAGCCCGTGCCGTGTTCCGGTGGTTCGTTTGCCTTCACAAGCTGGGCGATGACACGCCCACCTGTTGCCTCCGCGACGCCGAGATCCCGGTAGAGAAAAAAGTCGCGCAGTCCCTCGCCCTTCCACGGTGTGTCGCCGGGCTTGACGTGTGAGAGCAGGTTAACGAGCGGATGGTCGAGCATGGCGGGCTGACTCCTCGCATCGGGGGCCCGCGGGGCACAACGGAGAGACCCCGGAGCCGATTGCACCAAGGCCTGCTTCGAGGAGCCTCCTCGCCTGCCAACGCTTTTTGCTGCGATGCAGCATGACATGCCGGCGAGGTGTCAGACAAGCATTATGTCAGCGATGCCGGGAAGCCGCACCCTGCTGCTGCGCCCCAGGCGGGCAGTAAGGTTCTGGAATGCCGTGGCTCTGGAAGAACCAGTACGGACATTCCAGCATTTGCGAACTGAACCCGTGATCGTGTGGCACCACGCGGCACGCCGGTATCGCCACCCGGATATCGCCGAGAAACGTACAGACATATCTGCGCCGCCACCAGAGCACGTGCGATGCGGCGGGACATGAGATGACGATGCCGGGTTGGCCCGCGATGATCGGCCCCCAATCTGCCCCGGCGATGATCGGCGTTCCAATCGATAACCCACGCAACCACACGTGCAGCCTCCGCTGACTGCCCTGGCGAAAACGCGCTCGACCGCGACAGGGCTGGCACGGATACCGCCATGCATGTGGCGGCGGCGCCTTGACCTAGATCAGCCGCTCGACGCGAGCACCCCGCCGGCGCAGGAGAACTACTGCGGCAACTTCAGCACCGTCTGATCGACATATGGCTTCAGGAGTGCGTCTGCGCGTTGTTGCGCCGCGGCCATCGCATGCTCCGGGGTGTCCTTGCCGGCGAGCACTGCCTGCACGCCGTCCTCCAGAGCCTTGCGCACCGCGACGACGTCGTAGCTATCGAACCAGCCGCGCGCGTATCGCAGCTGATCGAGCGCCACCTCGGCATCCGGATGCGCCGCCATGTAGCTCTTCATCTCCGGAAGGTCGTAGGCCGCAATACGAGGTGCGAAATAGCCGGTGAACTGGCTCCAGTGCGCGGCGACCTTCGGACTCACCAGCCAGTTGATCAGCGTCCAACCCGCCGCCTGCTGCTCTGGCGAGTTGCCGCTCGGGATGATCAGGCTTGCCCCACCGATCGGCGCGGCGTTGACGATGCGGCGCGGCATGAACGCGACTTTGTACGGTGTCTTCATGTTGTCGCGCACAAAGGACAATGAGCCAGTGGACAGGATCATCATCGCGGTGCGACCCTGAAAGAACGCCGTGGTCACAGTGTTGGCGTCGGTCACGCCGGGCGGCATCACATGCCACTGGTTCACCATGGCGTCGATCAGCTTTACTGCGCCGATGGTGGTGGGTGTGTTGTAATAGACCTCCCCGCCGTAGCCGGTGTTGTAGTAGTCGCCGCCGTTCGCCATCGCCAGGCCGCTGGTGATCCAGCCGAGATAGTCGTAAGTGCCCGGGAACATCAGACCCCACCGCGTGGTCTGGTTGCCGTTGCGCTTTGCCAGCTTCTTCATGTCGACCACCCATTCGCGCCAGGTTGCCGGCGGGTGGTCCGGATCGAGGCCCGCATCCTTGAACGCATTGACGCTGTAATACAGCAGCGGCGTCGAATTCTGAAACGGTACGCCGTACACCTGCCCTTGCTGCATTGCGTTTAACTTCAGCGCCGGCCAGAACTCCGCCATGTATTGGTCAGGGGTTTTGCCGCTCTTCTCGATCAGCCCATTGAGCGATATCGCGTCGTGGTTGATCGAGTATTCGCGTATGAAGTTCGCGCTCATCAACACCACGCCTGGCGGATGGCCGGCCTGAATCGCGGCGCGCGTCTTCAGGTTGGTGTCGTCGTAGCTGCCGGTATAAACCGCGGTGACGTGAATGTCGGGATGCGTCTTGTCGAATTGTTCGACCAGCTTCTGCATTTCGACCGCGAGTTTGCCCTGCACCGGCACAGGGAAGAAGAAATCGATATCGGTAGCGGCCCGCGCTGTACCCATGGTCAGCGCAAGCGCAACGGCGGCGACATGCACCAGGCGCATTTGGGACTCCCTCTATTTGATTCCGGACAAGGTGAAACTGGCGACGAAGCGCCGTTGAAACGTCACGAATACCAGCAGCAGCGGTGCCGCGACGAAGAACGTCCCAGCGGCGATGACGCCCCATTCGGATCCTGCTTCGGCGCCGGACGTGAACGACGCCAACCCAACCGTCAGCACCTGCGTTGATGGCGAGGACGTCGCCATCAACGGCCAAAGGAATTCGTTCCAGTGCGTCGTGACGGAGACAATGGAGAACGCGACCAGCCCCGGCCGCGCCAGCGGCAGCAGAACGCGGAAGATGACAGTAAGCATCGAGGCGCCGTCGATCACCGCCGCTTCCTCGTAATCACGTGGGATGGTGCGGAAGGTCTGGCGCATCAGGAACGTGCCGAACGCCGAAGCGCAATATGGCGCCGCGATCCCCGCCAGCGAATCGTACAGGTGCAGCCGGATCAGAGTCGTCATGTTCGGCACGATCAGGATTGGCGGGATCAGCATGAGCTGTAGCAGGAACAGGTAGAAAACCGTGTTGCGGAACGGGAAGCGCAACCGTGCGAAGGCGTAGCCGGCGAGGCTGACGGTGACACACTGCACCGCGAGCAGACCGCCGCAGAGCAGGATCGTGTTGAGATACCAGAGCGGGAAGTTCCCCTCGCTCCAGGCATCGCTGAAGTTGTCCAGGCTGAACGGCCCATGTGGGAAAATCGAGCCGATGTCGGCCGCGCCGGCAGCGTTGGGCCGCAGGCTGGCCACCGCCATCCAGGCGAACGGCGTGGCCCAGAGCAGCGCGGTGGCGGTCAGCAGCAGCAGAACCGTCAGTCGGTTGGCGCGAGTCATGCCGCGGTCCGTAATTGATATCTCTCAGTGCGGCGAAGGACAGACAAGACGATGCCGCACGAATGACAAACGTCTGCGCGATCCTGATCGCATGGCTGGTCGCGGCGAATGCCGCCATGCCCTGTGGTCTCGACGGTTGGCGAGTACACCGCCGTGTTGCCTGCCATGACGTTGCCGCGGGGCGAGCCGACTGACACAGCGAGCAGGCCACTAACTTTCATAGTGGGTGCCCCGCTCCAGCGTCCGCAGCGACACCAGCGACAGCGCAAACAGGAACGCCACACTGATCACCGTCGCCGCCGACGCCAATCCTACGTCGAAATTCTGGTGCGCTTGCTCGTAGATGTAGAACAACACGAGCAAGGTCGCGTCGTCCGGCCCGCCTGACGTCATGACAATGACATGGTCCACCTGCGTCAGCACATTCAGCAACGCGATCACGGTGATGAAGCCCAGCGTCGGCATCAGCAGCGGCAGCGTAATGTGCCGGAACCGCGCGAACGCACCGGCACCGTCGATCTTCGCCGCGTCGAGAAAATCCTGCGGGATGCCCGACAGGCCGGCGAGGAAAAACAGCATGTAGTAGCCGGTGTTCTTCCATATCGTGATGGCGATAATGGAACCAAGCGCCAGCGATGGATCACCGAGCCAGTTCGTCTGTCCGATGCCGAGCTTGGCGAGGTAATAGTCCAGCAGTCCCGCCCCGGGCAGCAAGATGAAAATGAACAGCGCCGCAGCGGCTACCAGCGGAATCAGCAGCGGCAAGGCGATCAGCGTGCGCAGAGCGACAGCGAAGCGCGTGCTCTCGCGCAGGCCAAGCGCGAATGCGAGCGCCAGTGTCAGACTGGGGATGATCGTGCCCGCGGCGTAGATCAGATTGTTGACGACCGCACGCGCGAAATGTGGATCAGACAACAACCGCGCGTAGTTGCCCAGGCCCCAGTGCACGGCAGTGCCGAAGCTGCTGACGGTGAAAGATGACAGCAGCACCTGCAGCACCGGCCAGTAAGTGAAGGCGAGCAGGAATATGCCGGATGGCGCGAGCAGGAATGTGGCGCGAAGTGCGGGATGCATACGGGCGCGGCCACGCGCGATCGGCTCGGGGCGCGCGACGGCGCCGATGGTTGTCGTGGTGCTGCTCACCGGGGGCACTGGATTGGTCCGGGTGGTGATAGGCGAGGAACGATGACGTATATGTGACACTTCTGCAACAGTCCCATGACCGATGCGGCTAGCCGCGGCGGCGCGGCGCTGAGCGCGGACGTATCCTCAGGCACCGACGCTGCTCCGGGCCTCGATCAACATCGCCTCAATCAACCGGTGTGATGCTGTGCGCCGTGGACCTCGCGCCCTGCGCTTCGAACCTGCTGCTGAGGCCAATCTCGTGCTCGCCAACCCTTCAACCTCTGTTCAATGTGCGCGGTCGATCGCGTATGCTACGCCGCGTGTTCCACCGGTAGGTCTCGTGCCATGCCGAACTTCGATATCGTCTGGGACTCCCGTTGCGCCGTTGCCGAATCTCCCGTTTGGGACCCGGCCAACCACCGGCTGTTGTTCTGTGACATCCAGGGGGGCCGAATCAACGCGCTCACTGTCGATACCGGCGTACGTGACACCTACGAACTGGGTGAGACGGTGGGCAGCTTCGGCCTCTGCCGCTCCGGCAAATGGATCGTCGCGCTGCGTCATCGTGTTGTGTTGTACGACCCACGCGCACGCCGCATTGAGCCTCTGACGGCGCCAATCTCCGAGCCGCCCACCAATCGCCTGAACGACGGCAAGATCGGTCCGGACGGCGCCTTCTGGGTTGGCAGCATGGACGAGAACTCGCCGCGCCAGCCGATTGGCGCGCTCTACCGTGTGACTGCCGACGGGCGCATTGAACGCAGGTCCGAAGGCTGTGCATGCTCCAACGGCCTCGCGTGGTCGCCGGACGGCCGCGTGATGTATCACTCAGATACCACGCCCGGAATCATCGAGGCGTGGGACTTCGTCCCGGCGACCGGCGGTATGAGCAATCACCGGCAGATCGCCAGACTGAGCAATGAGGACGGCCGTCCCGACGGCGCCGCTGTGGACGTGAATGGCGACTACTGGTCGGCCGGCCCGTCGGCCGGTTGCATCAACAAGCTCTCGCCCACAGGGAAACTGCTGGAACGGTTTTCATTCCCTGTCCCCGGTCCGACGATGCCATGCTTCGCCGACGGTCACCTCTACGTGACGTCCTTGCGCGAAGGCAAGGCCGAGGATGTGCTGGCGCGATTCCCAACTCTCGGAGGGCTGTTCCGCGCCGACGCGCCCGTGCAGGGCGCGCCGGTCGGAGTCTTCGCCGATGCGTGACTGACTATTAGTGTTAGTATCCCGGAGGGGGCGGCGGCGGCGGCGGCTGGTAGTAGCCTGGCGGCGGCGCCTGATAGTACCTTGGCGGCGGCGGAGTCGGCGTTGTCGCCGCGCCGCCGACTGCGCCCACTGCACCGCCGATCAGCGCGCCCGCCGCTGCGCCGCGCCCGCCGCCGGCCAGTCCTCCGATCGCCGCGCCGGTGCCAGCGCCGATCAAGCCACCGCCGATAGCGCGTTGGCCTGGGTCATAAGGGTTGGTACAAGCGGTCACACCCAGCACGATGCCAAGCGAGGCCAGAGCGACGAGACGGAACTTCATATGAATCTCCTGCCGCGGTCAGGTTAGGGAATTCGAACACCGATCGACACGGCAGGCGGATAATACACCGGCGGTGGCGCGTAAACGACAGGCGGCGCATAATACACGGGCGGTGGCGCGTAATAGGCCCGCGGCGCCCACGGGTGGCCCCAGACATGCGGGGACCAAGGGCGGCCCCAGGGTCCATGGTGATGGTACCAGTCCGCCTTCGCGGGGCTGCCGCTGCCGAGCGCACCGGCCAAAACGGCCGCGGCAAAGCCAATCGTTCCGATGCGTCGCAGGCTCATATCGCGTCTCCTCATCCAGGACGCGGCATGCATATGCACTGGATCGTGGCGCCGGCTGGGCACTGGGATAACGAAAGCGTGATTTCCGCGGCGTATGGAACTGATCTCTATCGGCAATGGCGATCTGCCAATGCGAATTCGCCACCAGCCGGTCGGCCGACCGGCCTCGATTAAACGCGCGCGCCATTGTCGTCGCGGCGGCAGCCGGGACCCAAGCCGCATGGGGATCGCGACTTTCGCTGGCTGACACGCTACGATTTTTGTTAGTCGTCGAGCAGCGAAGTACGGCGCAACGGAAGATTGCTTCGTCACTACGCTCCTGGCCGTGACATCAGCGCAAGTCCTCGACGTCCAGCGGAAACAGCGCGTCGGGATCCGGCGTATGGAGCAGGTGATAGACGTTGAAGCGGTACGCCGGTCCGAGCGACGCTTCCGGCGGCGTGAACGGGAACGCCAGGTTGCCCGCGGTGGACAGACGTCCCGGATAGCCGTGATGCAGCAGATACTGCTTGCACGTGCGCACAACTTCTGCCGCGCGCTCAGCCGTGGGCGCTATGCATTCGCCCATGACGAAAACCTCGCTGGGTGATGGCTCGTTCGCCGGCGCAGCCATGCGCACGCCGTTCACGCCATACACGCGAAAGCGCAGCGTGTAATCCTGCGGTTGGTCCTCGCAGACCAGCTCCTTCACCACATTCGATACCGCTGCCAGGATGTCGCGGTGATGTTCGATGAACCGCGGATCGGCGGCACCTGACAGCAGCACTGCACGCTCGCCGATCTTGCGCGCGCCCTCGATCTTCACGCACGGATCGCGCGATTCTTCCCAGCGCGCCCCGGCGACGCGCGTGCGGCGCTCATCCACCACGGTGTATTGCGCCGCGCTGAGGTCAAGTTTGCCTTCCGGCTCGTACACGGTGAACGGGTCGGCTTGCTCGTAAAGGCTGTGTGCCGCGACCGAGGTGGGCGTCGCTCGCCGCTGTGGGTTCATGCTCTCCAGCACGAAGTCGTCGTCGTGCAGCGTTGCCAGGATCGAATCTCGCCCACCGGGCACGCAGCACAGCGACGCGCACTCGATGATCTTCGCCATGTGCACGGAGAGGCCGAGCGGAAATCCTAGCATCGTCGGCAGCGAGGCGAAGATCGCGGTGTCGCAGGCACGGCCGGCGATCAGTACGTCGATATCCTCGGCAAGAGCGCGGCGGAACGCGCCCATGCCCATCTGGCCGACGATATGTGCGGCTTCGGTAACTTCCTCCTCGGTGAGATCCGGCATGCCGTCGATGCCGGTGACATTTCCTGCACGTACCGCAGCGCGCAGCATGTCGCGTGGCAGATCGGCGAGCAGTATGCCAAGGCGGAAGCGCAGCCCGTCGGCCCGTGCGATGTCCCGCACGATAGCGAGCGTCGCGTCGAGATGCGGTGCTGCGCCGGCTGACCCGGCCGAGCCGATCACCAGCGGC
>JASHVB010000851.1 GCA_030039695.1 Acetobacteraceae bacterium | reverse complement strand
GGTGGGTCCGGCAGTGCACCAGCCCGTGATCCGCATACCGACACCATTGTCGTGTTGCCAGACGTTTTCCTGCAGGTTCAGCTCGAGACTGAGACACTTCGCCGGCAGCGGCACAATCGTGATGTTGTCCGGCACGGCGAGCATCTTGGAGAGGTGCCATCCAGCCTGGTCGAGGAACAACGCCGCGTGACGACCAGTGGTAACATCGGCCGAGATCGCCGCCAGATGCAGGTTCATCGCCGCGGTGTTGCACACGTGGCAGGATCAGACCGTCGGCCTGCCCCGCGCGTGGGCAGATCACCCCGAAGATGTAGGTGGATGCGGTGCGTTGGTCGGACGGCGCCGAGCGGCGGCTGCCGCGCTGCGCCCAGCGGCAGGTGATCCTGTTCTTCTGGCCGGTCCGGTTGATCGCCTTCGGCGCTCAACCGTCGCGAAACCACAGTTCTATATCGTCGGGCTCGACGCCGTGTTCGCACGCGATCGCCACCAGTATGGCTGGGGCTTTTTGTTAAATCCCTCGATGGCGTCCGCCGCCTGCGCGTGATGGTGCGGCCGTGCCGACAGCTTGCGATAGCCCATCGCCCGCAATTCCCGGCTCAGCGTCTGCGCTGACACGCTGACCTCGAATTCGTCCCACACCCATTGGCACAGACCGATGGTCCGCCAGCGGACCACCCCATGGACCGCAGGGATCGGGCCCCGCTCGAGCATTGCCGCGAGCGCCGCGCGGTGCTGCGCGTTCAGCCGCGACGGTTGACCCGGCGCCTTGCGGTCCACCAGTCCCTGCGACCCCTCCGTGTCGCACCGCAACACCCATCGCGCACCACCTGCAGGCTCACCCCGCCGATCGCGGCTGCCTCCGTCCGGCTCGATCCATCGTAGATCGCCGCCAGCGCGACAAGCCGCTTGACCTGCCTGGCATCCTGGCTCATGCGCGGCGATCTCGCGCAGCCGCGCCGCGTCGAAGTCTGTCCTCAGCGGGATGGCCATCGCCGACCTCCTCTGTTCGCCAGACTTCAACCAAATCACCGCCGCGTCGGGGACGCCCCCAACGAGTCCTGCTCATTGGAGATTGGTATTAGCCGGAGAAGGCTGCGATGAACGCTCTCAGCAGCGCGGCGAGGACAATGAGGGCGAACAGGACAAACCCCCGCCATGGGTCGTCCCAGAACCACCCCACGAAGCGCCAGAAGGGGCCTTGGTGGGTGAGCAGCCGTTTGACGTCGATGTCCCGATAGCCTTTCCGGCACAACAGCCGAATACGATGCGTCAGGGCATCCTCCCGCAGGTGCCGCACGATCGCTGCAAGGAAAGGATCGTAATAGGGAATGAACGCTGCGGCGGCTGGCAGGTGAACGCAGACCTCGCTCGGATGATCGTCATAGCGGAGCGCACTGGCTGTCCGCGTGCCCAGGGTGAATCGGTAGCGCACTCCAGCGCGGAAGTACCCATGATGGTCTTCCGCGTCGAGGAAGTCCTCGAACTCGTCCGCGGCAACGGCCGCTTCGAGAAACTCCTCGCGCGTCACCTCGAGCGGTGGTTCCTCGGTCAACTCGCCAAGTCCGTTACCTTGCTGTCGAGGGCAGAGTTGGCCAGCGGGCGTTCGTGAGAAGCTGCGATGCCCATCGGCATCCCGAAGGAATGCTCCACAATCAAACCGCATATTGCTGCCAGCGTCATGCGTATGGGTGTCAAATTGGATGGGTGAGCGACAATAAGAGGCGGCATGTCGGTGCCGGACAGGCGGAACATCTCGCCGTTCTCAAAGGCGGCGTCCGACGAACCGGACGGCAGAGCATTCCGATCGAAACGAAACAGTAGATCTTCCACCTGCCTGCTATCGATTGAACTGAACCCGACTGACCCAGCTTCGGCGGCGGACACCGCGGTTATCGGGGCGCCAAGCCCAATGAAAAGGCTCGCTAGGGCGGCGCAGAGCTCACGACTATGCTCCTGGCGCATTGTGTCTCCCTGCTTGCGTCTGCCTCGCGCGGCATCTCCGCCGGACCCGGGCGAAAATCGTCACCTGCCGTACTGATCAAATGGAATGGATCGTACGCTCAGACGGTCTTCTGCTTAGTGACTCTCCTCGTTGCTCTCTCTTTCATTCCCGCAGCCAGCCTGCTCCGCCGCTGCCACGGCCTGGGCATAGGCCGCCTTGTAGCGGGCGTTATCCGGTGCGAAGCCCGTTTTCTGAGACGCATCGCTTGCAGCCTGGTTTAGATTGTCGCAGCGCACCGCTTGCGCCCACGGGCTGTCATCATTTGCCATGATAACGAATGTCTGCGGTGCGTGTGTCAGATACCGTACTGTGAAGACGTCACCAACATCCGGATAGATGGTCGAATTGCGCGGCGGGTAAACATTGAAATCGTCTGTTTCAAAATGTGCCTCGACCACCTTCCCGTCTTGTGTGCGGATAAGGATGTTGAATCCCCGCACGTCTTGGTTGTTGTACACGACGTTGGTTTGGTAACTTCCTGTGACAATGGCGGTGCCGGCGGCTCCGAAATGATATATCAGCATGGTGGCGATGTCGTACCCACAAGCTAGATTGATCACCCCAATGCCGATCCCCAACACGATGAGAGCGATGCGCCCGCCGACCATACCTCTACCCGGGACCATCCCTTTGCCGGGCAGAAAGAAGGCCAGCAGAAGCGATCCGATGAGCAGGCAGGGGAATATGAAGAACGGATTCGGCATCTTCGCGGCGGCGGCCACCACCGCTAGCACAGGATCATAGAACCCGGCCCCTGCCGGTGCTGCATGGGGTGGTGGAATCCACTGCGGCACGGCGCTGCTTGCGCCACCGGCCCGGGAGGTCGTCCCGGGCGGTTCGGGTGACGCCAGCAACTGAGCGCCGCTACCAGTCAGGGTCAAAGCCTCGAATCGCGCATTCCAGTCCGGGCGACTCGAAATGGACTGCGGCACGGTTGCCTGGGCGACCGCAATGTCCGCGCCATGACGCGCCGCCTTCATGCGCGGCGAGACCTGGATGACCTCGTCCTCCGCGTCATCGGTTCGGACGAGCTGCGGCCGGTGCGGAGCGATCCCGAAGCCGCGCAATTGGACCACTGCCCGCGCAACACTCGCAAAGTGATAGAGATCGAGCGTGAGCGTCGCATCGGGCGCTGAGCCGTCCGGCGCTCCGGATTTCAGCGCCGACCAGACACAGGTGAGCTTGCCGGGCTCGTCCTGAGTGGTATCGACGGAGAAGATGCCGTCTTCGGGCGACGCAATCATGGCACGAACGGCGCGGTTCTGCACATGCCCACACATGTCGCCGGCGGAGATATCCGGTTCGGTCGAAGCCGTCGCCGCGGTCACCGGCGGCAGAAGATTCGAGAACAGCGTTGCCGAAACGATGGCAGCAGCAAGGTATCGACTGACGCTCTTTCGCACGACAGATTCCCATGCATCCCGTTGAAATGGATGGTTGCAACATTACTAGAACAACTATCGATCGACATCCATCCAGCGGCCGTCTGACGTTTCCTTCTGATCGATCCGGGACAGGCCCGGGAAAAACTGCTGTACACAGCCTCATGTTTCAGGCGCATGGCATCTGCCATAACCTGTATGGTCCTGCCAAGACGTTTGGTGCGGAGAACTAACTCACATTTTCTTGTTCCGCAACTTTTCATCCGGCCTATCTGTAGCCTGCACTTTTTAGTAAGTTATGGTTCTTTCGTGGTAACGAAACGATCGATGGCGTGCAGCGCCACAATGCCTCCCGGGCTCTGTAAGGGCTGCCGCCGCGCTGCTGTCGACGTCACCGGCTCGCAGCCAGCGCGGGCTTCTTCGACCTCTTCGGGCCGCAGGACTCACTCCGCGTCGTTCCATCCGGCTCGAGACTGAAGGACGTGCAGAACCAGCGGCCGGTAATCTTTCCTGGTAGGCGTGACCTGAACATTCCACCTTGCCATCGAGGCCCACGGTGACGAACCCCGTGCACGAGCGAGCCACGTGTCGGGCGAGAGTTTCAAGTGACCGGGCTTTGACGGCAGCGCGACAGCCGTCAATAGGACTCCGCTTTGCCCGGTGCGAGAGGCGCCGCTGCGTCGTTCTCGTCGAGATTATCCAGAATTAAATCGCAGGACGTGCTGTCGCAATCTTTCGGATTTCTCGACATCTCCAGCGGAAGGCAATTTTCCTTGGCGGCGTTGTCAAGCAAGGTCTGCAGACGATTGCCCGCCCGCGAATACTCTCCAGTGATCTTGGATTTTCCTAACTTGGTCTTCTTCCGCCAGAATTCTAGCAGACTGTCCTTCGCGAACGACGGGTTCGCGACGACCACACCGCCTTCCGAGAAGTCAATGACCACCAGTTCGTTTCCGTTTAATCGGATGTTGTCGGAACGCAGATCGAATGGGAAATCGTCCTTCGATTGGACCATCGTCTCGAAAGCGGCCGCCACCGCCAATTGCTGTTCTTTTTTCCCCAGATTGAAGGGGTCGGGGATATCTTCAACAGCATAGAAACCGTCATGTGCCGGAGCCGCGCCGCCGAGCGGGTGGCATTGTCACTGTAACCGGGGATGGCCGGCGGCCTGGGGGCAAGTGAGAGCATCAAGTCGCCCCTTCCCCACCCTTGTCATCGTTCGCCAGGGGATGCCATCAACAAAACCGTCTGACTGTTCTGTGTGCTCAGCATGAGCCTACCCAATGTCGAGCTGCCACTGGCTGAGCGCGGCGTTGTCGCCTCCTATGAGGCAGTGCGGTCCGGAGCAGCAGATCCGCGGCCCCTGCAGCGACACGCACTGCACTCCTCGAAGGGTAGTGTTCCTACTTGCCATGCAAGCGCAAACGGAAAGGGATCTATTGCTTTTGAGCGCACGACGCTGTTACTGGGTCTCCGGTTGAATGAAACCCGAGCGACGATGTCGTATCGACGAGATAAGGCTTATTCGCAGGATCCCCGCAAGCGAGTGGCCGTCCCAGGCTACTTCGTGGCGGCGCGATCGCCACTGATCGGCCGCGAATGCTGACGACACTGGTCGTCCTGCTCGCGGCGGCGGCTCTTGCCGTGCCGCTAACGCGGCGCGCCGGGTTCGGCAGCGTTCTGGGCTATCTGCTCGCGGGCATCGCGATCGGCCCGGCTGGGCTGGGCCTGATTACCGATGTCGATCAGATCGCCTCTGTAGCCGAGCTGGGAGTCGTGATGCTGCTGTTCCTGATCGGCCTCGAGGTACGGCCGCAGCGGCTGTGGGTGATGCGGCGCTCGGTATTCGGGTTGGGGACGGCGCAACTTGCGATCACCGGCGCCGTTCTGGCAGTGCTGGTGTATGCGACCAGTATCGGTTGGCGCGGCGCGGCCGTGCTCGGTGCCGGGCTGGCCATGTCTTCTACCGCTATCGTCTTGCCGCTGCTGGCCGAACGCGACCTGCTCAGAAGCCCGGCCGGCCGCAACGCGTTCGCCGTGCTGCTGTTCCAGGACCTCGCCTTCATCCCACTGGTTGCAGTGGTGCCGCTCCTGGCAGGCAAGACCTTGCCTCACCACGTGCCCTGGCATGAGGTCGCCAGGGCCGTGTTGGTGATCGCCGTCATACTCATCGGTGGCCGTTTCCTGTTGCCTCGGGTGTTTCGCGCCATCGGTGGGGCTAAGACGACAGAGGTGTTCACCACGGTGGCGTTGCTGATCGTTGCTGGCACCGCCTTCCTTGCGACGATCGCGGGCCTTTCGCCGTCACTCGGCGCCTTCATGGCCGGTGTGCTGTTGTCGGAATCGGAATATCGCCACGAGCTGCAGGTCGATATCGAGCCGTTCGAGGGTCTGCTGCTTGGCTTCTTCTTCATCTCGGTCGGCATGTCGGCGGATCTTTCGCTGGCACGTGCTCAGCCGGCCTTGCTCGGCGAGGCGACCGCCGTGTTGCTGTTTACCAAGGCGGCCATTGCCTTCCTCCTCGCGCGTATCTCGCGGCAGGATACGACGAATGCGCTACGCTTCGCCCTTGCACTGCCGCAGGCCAGCGAGTTCAGTTTCGTGCTGTTCAGCGCCGCGGTGACCGCCGGAGCGTTGGGATCGGGCGAAGCGGCATTCGCGACACTGGTGACGGCAGCCTCGATGGTCGCGACACCAATCCTGTTTGCCGGCGCCGAAGCGATGCAATCCCGACTGAAGGCCGCGCCGGCTCCAGAGTACGATACGATCGATGCCGCTGTGGCGCCGGTGATCATCTGTGGTTTCGGTCGCTTTGG
>JASHVB010000850.1 GCA_030039695.1 Acetobacteraceae bacterium | reverse complement strand
TCTTGCAGCTCTTCGAGACTTCGATGTGTCGGCTGGATTTGGGTTAGGCGCGGTGCCATTGAACCCTGACTGGAGACTGCGAGACTTAAGGTCCCTTCCGGCGATTGGACAAGCCCTTGCCGACGGGATTCCAAGTGCGGCCAACTTATTGTGATATATTGACGGTGTCTACAATCAGGGTAGTGAGCCGTCCTGCGTTGTGTATTCTCTCGCAGCTGTTCAATCTATTTCTGAAGACGAAGTACTCGGCCATTGGCTAACATTCGATGCAGAGGAATGCTACAGAGATTGCGGTGGCTCTGGTCAGAATGGTGTACCAGTACCTAGTGTACTAAATTGCGAGGAACAGACAGGCTTTCGGAACACCGATTCCAATCGGCGCTACCCACTAAAGTCGTATGCTCATGCTGATCTATCGAACACGGGAATAGAAGCAATAAAGGCTTCTATCGCATCGCCCCACCCCTGTGTCCTCGCACTGCCGGTCCCTTCTGATTACGGCTTTCAAACCGCTGGTCCATCACTCGCGTCGTCGTGCCCCGTCGCTTGACTTCCGTCCAGCGTTGGCAACGGAACCCAGTCCCACCTGCAGGTCCCCTCTACCGTCACGATGTGCGTGACACGCACCATGGCGTGTTCCGATTGTTCAAAGATGCGGTGACGGATGCGGTCGGCAAACGGACGATCCGCGAGGACTGGTCTAGCCTTGCTGCCTGATCAGGGGTTCCGGGCGAAGCTTAAGGATGCTGTAACGGCACTTCGCGCGAACCGCCGGCGTAGCGCGGAAGTTGCATCTGGGGCCGTACAGCTGTGCTGAGTTCCAGAGGCCGGGCCTTAGACCTTCCTTTTCACTTGGTTCTTCGATCAATCGGCGGCAGTTTCTGTCTCCAAATGCGCCAGACATAGAACACCACGATCACGGTGTTGACCACATTTAACGCAATAACCAGGTCCCAGTGGCCCCCGAAATCCGCCCTCGCAGGAGACCTTGGATCAGGCCCCCAACCAATGCCCAGGAAGCTTAGAACGGATGCGATTGCGGTTTCCATTGTCCCTGCTTCCTCCCTGAGAGCAAATAGCCGAGGTAGGTCCGGCCAACCTGCGGCTCGATCATTCCACACACGCACGCCGAGCCCAGCACGCCACACGCTGCAAACAGCAAGAAAGCCGGCCAGAACTGCGGTCCCGCCGGTGTCCGGATGACCAAGTACGCTGTCAAAGGCTGCGCAACGGCGCTGCCGATCATCGCGCCCAGGACGACGAAGCCGAGCGACCGCCCGACCGCGCCTGGCGTCAACAACTCGGCCAAGTAGGGGGCGAATAGCTGACCGGCCGGTGCACACGAGGCGGCAAACCCGGCAATAAAGAAAGTGAGATAGACGACTGGAAGCTCTACCCCAGGCTTGAACGTCGCCGCCCAAACAAGCGCTATCGCCATGACCAGGCCACCCAGGATCCAGATGGGTGTGCGCTTCATGCCGAACACCTTGTCCGATAGAATGCCACCGACGACCACACCGCAAAACTGACCGGCCCAGACGATTGACGCCAAGGTTCCAGCAACGAGCAGCGGCAACTTGAGCTCGCGGTAGCCGTAGGTCGGCAGCCAAGTGGTCAGCCCCCACCCGGCCAGCAGCGTGAAGAAGCCGGACGCAAACATGAGTGCGATGCTGCGGTTGAGGAAGATTTCCCGGTACGGCGTGATCCTCTCTCCTGGCGGGAGTTCCTCCACAGAGTGAGCTCTCGCTGGATCCAACAGTCCACCCCGCTTCTTCGCGATCTCTTCCTCGCCGAAGATATAGGTCAGTTCGGCGTCCGTGATGCGCGGGTCGCGTTCGGGCCGGTCGACGATATATCGGTCGATCAACACCAGCACTGGAAGCCCAAAGAAAGCCATGATCACAAACGTCCAGCGCCACGATCCCAATGCATGTGCGATCGGCACCGCGATGAAAGGGACGATGACGGGTCCGATGGTGTAGGCAGTCTGGTGGAAGGCAAAGGCTCGACCCCGCGTTCGCATCGGAAACCAGGTCGCTACCAGTCGGGAGGCCGACGTCACCTCGAATCCTGCGAAAATCCCGAAGCAGGCATTGAGGAACAGAAGTTGCTCTGGCGTGTTGGCCATGCCCATCATCCAGGTAAATACGGAGAATCCCCCGACCGAGAGTGCCAGCGCCTTTTTCGCGCCCAGGAGGTCTGTGACGAACCCTGCGAAAGGCTGGGTTGCCGCATAGCAGATGAAGAACGCGAACAGCACCCAGCCTGTTTGATGGGTGGTTATGCCCAGCGACGCGACGATCAGCGGAAGAAGGACGGCTGTCTTTGTCCGGTCGATATAGTTGACCATCCACGCCAACCAGGCTGCGCCCAACATTTGGTAGCGTCGCTCGGATACCAAGATCATCGATGCTGTGCCTCCTGTGCGCTAGACCAATGTCCACCATGGGGGAGCAACAGTCACGACGTTGAGAACGTTGCCGCTGCCATAGCGGACTCTCCCGAGCAAAATTCGTACCAGGATTCCTGAATCATCAGACGAGCGTGGGGTGTCGCGCGACAATTGTTCCCCGGGCGCCGGGCGATCGCCCAAGCCACGCCACCGTGACACGTTGTCGCAGGTCAGACGCACGGACTCGCGTTTCGTGTTCGACCCATTCAGCCGACTGTACTGCGCTCCGCCAATTTGCTCGATAGAAAGCGTTCCCAAATGCCGAGCACACGGTAGATGGAAAAACTGGTACGCTGTGAGACTGAATCTTCCTCAACCGCGCGACAGACATCCATTGTGGCCCGCACCCCGTTACTCACCATGTTAAAGCGGAAGCTGGTCGCGAGGTCGGCAGTCGGTATCGAAATGCCGTACGGAGATCCGGCAACGAAGTAAGCTTTGAGATATGCTGCGCGGCGAGACCACTGCGCCGATCGCTTGACGCGATGACGGTGCGGCGATGCGGGTTGTCGCGGAGGGCAACGACGCGGCGGGGGTAGAAGTCCCAAATTCTTGGACGGGACACGAGACGTTCAAGCGGCCGGTGGCATACCGTGGCGATGTGACCGCGGCCCACTAAACCGAGCGCCTGTACTGCGCGCGCCGACAGTCAATTGAACCCAGGTGCAGATTGACGGTGACAGCGCCATTAGACGCCTTCTGGAAATTGCCGATCAGCCGCTTGAAACCGACCACCGCGGCAACGGTCCCAACCGGTTTGTATGTGTA
>JASHVB010000849.1 GCA_030039695.1 Acetobacteraceae bacterium | reverse complement strand
AATCTTGTCCTCGGCTTGTTCAACCTGCTGCCGATCCCGCCGCTGGACGGCGGACGCATTGCTGTTGGCCTGCTGCCACTGGAACTCGCCCGCCGTTGGGCGCGCCTCGAGCGCCTCGGCATCCTCCTGGTGGTCCTCTTGGTGTTCCTGCTGCCCCCCTTGCTCGGCGAATTCGGCATCGACTTCGACCCATTCCGCGACACGCTGCAGGCCGTCATTCCCTGGGCCCTGAACCTGCTGTTCCATCTGACCGGGCACAGCCTGAACAGCGGCGTGGTGCATGTCTGATTCGCCGGAATCTCTCGTCCTGCGGCTGGAAGGGTTCGAGGGGCCGCTCGACCTGTTGCTTGATCTCGCCCGGTCGCAGAAGGTGGACTTGGCGAAAATCTCCATCCTCGCTCTGGTCGAGCAATACCTTGCGGTGATCGAAGGCGCGCGCCGCATCCGCCTTGAGCTGGCAGCGGACTGGCTGGTGATGGCCGCCTGGCTCGCCTGGCTGAAATCGCGTCTGCTGCTGCCGCCCGATGCGCTTGGCGCGGAAGACGGCGAGGAAGCCGCTGCAGCGCTCGCCATCCGCCTGCATGATCTCTCAGCGATCCGCGCCGCGGCGGCCTGGCTGGCGGAGCAACCGCAGCTCGGCCAGGACGTGTTCCCGCGCGGCGCGCCCGAGGATCATACCGAGATCGACCGCTCGCGCCTCGCTTTGGACCTCGCGTCGCTCGTGCGCGCCTATCTGACCGCGGTGCGGCGCGGCACCCGCTCGCGTCGCTATCAGCCGCGGCCCCTCAGTCTGTGGACGGTGCAGGACGCGCTACGCCGCCTCGGACGCTTGCTCGGCAGTTTGCCCGACTGGAGCACGCTGGAGCTTTACCTGCCGGAGAACCTGGCCGGCCCTATGGAGCACCGGGCCGCCTTCGCCAGCACGCTGATCGCCAGTTTGGAAATGGCCCGCGAAGGCGTGCTGCGGTTGCGCCAGGACCAAGATTTTGGCCCCATCCTGGTGCGCCACGGCCGCGCCGGAGTAGAGGAAGGCGCATGAGCGACGACGTCACCCCCTCGCGCGCGGACCGCGCGGGGCAGGGCTGCGGCGAGGGGGCCGTGGATCCCCCCCAAACCCAACCCCAAACCCAACCCGCCTCAACCGCGCCGGCCGAATCCTCCCTCCGCCTGGCTGAGGCGCTGGTATTCTCGAGCGCGGCACCGGTCAGCGCTCGTGCCCTGATACAGTTGCTGCCGGAATCCGAAGACACCGACGCCGTCATCGCCGCCCTCCGCGAACGCTACGCCGGCCGTGGCGTAGAGCTGGTGGAAACCGCCGGCGGGGTGCAGTTCCGCACCGCCCCCGATCTTGCGCCCGCCCTGCGCAAGGTGATCGAGGTCCCTCGCCGCTTGCCTCGGGTGGCAATGGAGGCACTGGCAATCGTCGCCTATCACCAGCCCTGCACCCGCGCCGAGATCGAGGAAATCCGCGGCACCGCCCTGTCGCAACAGACGCTCGACGCGCTTTTGGAGGCCAAGCTGGTCGAGCCGCGCGGACGACGCGAGACCCCTGGTCGGCCTACGCTATGGGGTACCACGCAGCAGTTCCTCGCCCAGTTCGGCCTCGCAGACATCCGCGACCTGCCGCCGCGCGGCGATTTGCTGCTGGAGACGCCCGCCCCCACCGGCGTGTCGGCGGAACCAGCGCTAACGCCGGACACCGGTCCGCAAACCGACGCCGCCGGGCGGGCCTCGGCGGCCGAGCCGGACGAGGCGTGAGCCGGGATACCCGCTTGTGTGACGCGGTAAGTTGCGTGTGCTAGTACCCGCCGTCGCCGTACCCCCACGTGTCACCGCGAGGAGCGAAACGACGAAGCAATCTCCCCTATGGGATTGCTGCGTCGTTTCGCTTCTCACAATGACAGGAAGCAACGCCGCTCGCGCCCATGTTTGATTTTGCCTGGTCGGAAATAGGTCTGATCGCCGCTGTCGCTCTGGTCCTGATCGGACCGAAGGACCTGCCGGTGGCCATTCGTGCAATCACCGACATGATCAAGAAAGCCCGCCGTATGGCGGGCGAATTTCAGACCCATGTTGACGATATGCTGCGCGAGGCGAACCTCAGCGAGGTGCGTGACTCCATCGCGCAGATCCGCAATTTCGACATACGCGCCGAGGTGGAGCGCACGGTCGATCCCGACCACTCGATCCGCGACGCGTTCTCCACCAACCCGCTAGAGCCTACGCCGGCAGAGACGCCGCAGGGTGATCTCGCCGTTGCCGAGGCTCCCGCACTCACCGAGATCGAAGCCGAACCTGCACCCGGGGCGGCGGAACCCGCGAACCCCGACGCGCCTGCCTTCGTGCCGCCCAGCCTCGTGCCCCACCTGCCGGCCCCGGCCTGCGACACTGAAGCCCCGGCTTTCATTCCGCCCGGCATCGTGCTGCAAACGTCCTCGCCCCCCGTGCGCACTGACGACTGATCACTGACCGCCAAATCATGGCCGACATCGAACGCGAAGACGACCCGATCAACGACAAGCCGATGCCCCTGCTCGATCACCTGATCGAGTTGCGACGGCGGCTGATCTGGTCGATCGCCGCCTTTTTCATCTGCTTCATCGTCGCCTACTACTTCTCCAGCCAGATCTACTTCTTCCTCGCCGAACCTCTGGCAAATGTGCTGCGTGAGCAAGGCACGCGCGATCCGCACCTGATCTACACGCAGCTCTACGAGGCTTTCTTCACCCGCATCAAAGTGGCGTTCTTCGGCGCCGCTTTCGTTTCCTTCCCCATCGTTGCAACGCAGATCTGGTTGTTCGTCGCGCCCGGCCTGTACCGCAGCGAGAAGCGCGCGCTACTGCCCTTCCTCATTGCCACGCCAGTGTTGTTCCTGCTCGGCGCCGCGCTGGCGTACTATTTCGTGTTCCCGTTCGCCTGGAAATTCTTCGCCAGCTTCCAGACGCCAACCGGCGGCGGTGGCGTGCCGATCGAGCTGCTGCCGCGCGTGTCGGAATACTTGGACCTGGTGATGAAGCTGATCTTCGCCTTTGGCATCACCTTCCAGTTGCCGGTCGCGCTGACCTTGCTGGCGAAGGTGGGCATCATCTCGTCGAAGGGCCTGAGGCGGTATCGCCGCTATGCCTGGGTCGGCATGTTCGTGATCGCTGCGGTGCTGGCGCCGCCGGACATCATCACCCAGACGGGTCTCGCGATGCCGCTCATCGCTCTTTACGAAATCTCGATCGTTGCCGCGAGAATGGTCGAGCCGAAACCGGTCGAAGTATAATCGCTCCGCGGGTGCGGGAGGCGGGGCCTTGTTGGACGGTCCGATCTTCCACCGTCAGCGCGGCAATGCCCCGGAACCGCTGGTCGTTGTCACCAACAGAGCGCCGGAACCCTGCGCATGGGCCGCAATCAGCAGAACGAGCGACCCGAGGCTCCTGCGGTCGCGCTCTGCATCCGCGCGGAGACTGGCGGTCTGGTTCACGCCCGCCCGGTCGCCTGGGAGATATCTGCGCCACGCCGTCGATGTTAACCTCTCGGCTCTCCCCCCTTTGGCCGGCGCGGTAATTGACGCCGATCCCCGTCGCAGGTCAGGTTGGCGCCATGCATGACATCCGAGCGATCCGCGCCGATCCCGCCGGTTTTGATGCTGCGCTGGCCCGGCGCGGCCTGCCGGCGGCGTCGCCTCGCGTCCTTGAGCAGGACGCCGCCCGACGCGCCGCGCTGACCGTGCTGCAGGATAAGCAGGCGCGCCGGAATGCGATCTCACGCGAAGTGGGAAAAGGCAAGCGCAGCGGCGCTAACACTTCGGCCCTCGAAGCGGAAGCGGCGGCACTGCGTGGCGACATGGAGGCGCTGGAGAGGCAGGCGGCCGCGCTAGATGACGCGATCAAGGTCATTCTGGACAGCCTGCCGAACATGCTCGATCCCGATGTGCCGAACGGCCCCGACGAGACCGCGAACGTCGTCCTGAAACAGCTCGGCAATCCGCGTGATCTCGGTTTCCAGCCGAAGCAACATTTCGAGCTCGGCGAGGCGGTGGGACTGATGGATTTCGCCACCGCAGCGAAGCTGGCGGGGGCCCGGTTTGTCGTGCTGCGCGGGCCGCTCGCGCGGCTGGAGCGCGCACTCGGCCAGTTCATGATCGACCTGCACACGCGCGAGCATGGCTTCACCGAGATGGCGGTACCCTCGCTGGTGAACGACGCGACCGCGTACGGCACCGGCAGCCTGCCAAAATTTGCCGAGGAATTGTTCCGCACGACCGACGGCCGCTGGCTGATCCCGACCGCCGAGGTGCCGCTGACCAACGTCGTGGCTGGCGAGATCGTGCCGGAGAAGGAGCTGCCGATCCGCCTGACCGCACTGACCGATTGCTTTCGCGCCGAGGCTGGGGCGGCCGGCCGCGACACCCGTGGCATGCTGCGCCAGCACCAGTTCCGCAAGGTGGAAATGGTCGCGATTACCCACCCGGACCACAGCGTCGCCGAGCAAGAGCGAATGGTGAGCTGTGCAGAGAAGGTGCTCAGCCTGCTGGAGATTCCGTTCCGCCGCGTCGTGTTGTCGTCCGGCGACACCGGATTCCAATCGGCGCGCACGTTCGATCTGGAAGTCTGGCTGCCCGGGCAGCAGGCGTGGCGCGAGATCAGTTCGACCTCGAACTGCCGCGACTTTCAAGCGCGGCGGATGAACGCGCGGTTCCGTTCCGTCGACGGCAAGGGCGTCGCTTACGTGCACACACTGAACGGATCAGGTGTCGCGCTGGGGCGGGCGCTGATCGCGGTGATGGAGAATCACCAGCAGGCGGACGGGTCGGTGCTGATCCCCGAGGTGCTGTGGCCTTACATGGCGGGGATCGAACGGATAGGTCCGGCATAGCCCCATCGGCGTCGGGATAAGCCGGCGATCGCCAAAATGCTCCCCTCCCCTCCCCTCGCGGGGGCGATCCCACGCGCCCCCGCGGGTGCCAACCCCCGCTTCTACCTCCCCGGTCAATCGGGAATTGGTTCTTGCATGCCACGCCTTGCCGGATGGCGATGCGCGGCGCTGCCCGCCGCCAACCCGTTCATTTTGGCTAGGGCACCCTTCGGCGGGACCGCCGGGCCTTCCCCGCCGATCACCACCAGGCCCGATCGCGCCGCGGCGGAGCGCGCCGCCGCGCGGAGGGAATGCGGAGTGCGGCCCGGCCCCTTGCGAATCCACGCGACAGCCGCTGGTCCGCGGCCTGATCCGCGGACCTCCCGCCGGTAGTCGGCGGTAGGCGAAGCGCGCTGACGGGGTGCTAAACGCTCCGCGCGCTACAACGGCGCCGGCGTCGCGATGGCGATGATCCCGCCATCGTCCCAGATACCCAGGCACACGCGCTCCCCGTCGCGCTCCAACAGCAGATAGGGGTCGAGCACGACATGATCCTCCACCAACTCGCCCAGGATGAGGGCCGCGCCGGGAACGCTGCGGTTCAGGTCGCGGGCCAGCGCGACAATCGGTTCCGGCACGCCGAGCCCCTTCAGCCAGACGGCCGGCACCCAGCGCTCCTCCCAATGCGAACCGGCACGGACGCGAAACACGCCGGCGCCGAGCAGCAGCATGATCACGCCCATCCACGAGAGGGTAAGCCAGCAGGACAGCGGCGAACCGCTATCGGCGACGCGCTCCGCCAGGCCACCGCTGAACGCCATGCCCCCAACCGAGCCGAGGAGGGCCGCCGGGAGCAGAGCTTGGTGGCGGTACCAGAAGCTGGGAGCGAAGCGCTCGAGCTGGGCCTGCTGATGCGCCGCCAGCGTCCCGAGGCTCACCGGCACTATGCCGCGGTCGGCCACCTCGTCGGCGAGCAGCTTGTGCGGGGCAGGGGCAACCAATGCGTCGAAAGGCATCTCGATACCTCCCTTTGGGTGCAGTCCTGGCGGCAACGTTGGCACGTCGCGGCGCCGCGGTCGATTCCCGATTGCGTGCCGCGTGAGGCGCAACTTTCCTGCAAGTCTGACTGCGCTACAGCACGGGCGCAACCGTTCGACAAGGTGTGATGCCATGACAGAGCGTACTGGGGATGTCTTGCGTACTTTTCCGCCGCGTCCGCCGAATCCCGACGAGCGGGCGCTGGTGAACGAGTGGCTGGCCGCGACCTGCAATATCGCCTCGGCCTTCGTGAGCGAGCGGCGGAGCGACGATCCGGCAGTTTACCGGCGCATTGTCGTCACCGTCGGGCCACAGCGTACGCCGTCGTATCTGATCCACGCGCCGGTGGGGATGAGTTGCTGGCTGGTGTCGTCGATTGGCCACGGATCTGAGGTGAAGTGTTACGACAGCTTGAAAAGTGCGCTGAATTCGATCCGCAAAGTGTTCGTGATTTAACCGATTTGTGTCATTGGCGTATCCGGTTCCAATTGCCGCCGGCTACCCGCAAGGGCATTCAACGCGCGGTTCAGCGTCACGCGGGGGGGGA
>JASHVB010000848.1 GCA_030039695.1 Acetobacteraceae bacterium | reverse complement strand
GACCCTCCTGCGCGCGCTGAAGCGCCAGCTCAACCTTACCTACGTCTTTATCAGTCATGACCTCAACGTGGTGCGCTACATCAGCGACCGGGTGCTGGTGATGTATCTCGGCCAGATCGTTGAAATCGGGCCGGTCGACGATATCTTCGAACGGCCGCTGCACCCCTACACCAGCGCATTGCTGGCGTCGCGCCCGTCGATGGACCCGACGCGGCGGATCGAGGAGCCGCCGATCGCCGGCGACCCGCCCAACCCGATCGATCCCCCCTCCGGCTGTCGCTTCCGCACCCGCTGCCCGTTTGCCGAAGCCGTATGCTCGGCCCGTGACCCCCTGCTGTCCGCCGCGATCGGCGCAGACACCCACGCCGCTGCCTGCCACATGCAAGACTGCGCCTCAGGCCACAGCCTGGCCGGCCATCCGGCGGCTGCCTGACATGGGCGCCGGCATCGTCCCCCCGCTCGCCGAAGTCGAAGACCTGACGGTCCACTTCGCCACCCGCGACGGCACGGTGCACGCGGTGAACGGCGTCAGCTTCGCCGTGCAGCCCGGCGAGGTGCTGTGCATTCTGGGCGAATCCGGCTCCGGCAAGAGCGTCACCCTGCGCGCGCTCATGCGCCTGCTGCCGCCTCACGCCCGCATCAGCGGCGCGGTGCGCGTCGCCGGTCAGGACGTGCTGGCGATGCGCGGCCGCACGCTGCGCGACCTCCGTGGCGGCCTGGTCTCTATGGTGTTCCAGGAGCCGATGACGACGCTCGATCCGGTCTACACGATTGGCCAACAGATCGGTGAGACGGTGCGCCAACACACAGGCTGTGACCGCCGGACTGCCCGAGCGAAGGCGCTAGAGCTGCTGGAGCTGGTGCACGTGCCATCGGCAGCGGCGCGACTGGACGCCTATCCGCACGAGCTTTCAGGCGGGTTGCGCCAACGCGCGATGATCGCCATGGCGCTGTCCTGTGGTCCGCGCCTGCTGCTGGCCGACGAGCCGACCACGGCGCTCGACGCGACGGTGCAGATCCAGGTGCTGATCTTGTTGCGCAAGCTGCAGCGCGAACTGGGCATGGGCATGATTTTCGTCACCCACGATCTCGGGGTGGCGGCGGAAATCGGCGATCGCATCGCGGTGATGTATGCCGGCCGTGTGCTGGAGAGTGGCCCCGTCGCCGACGTGCTGCGCGCGCCCGCGCATCCCTATACTGCCGGTCTGCTCGCCTCCACCGTGTCCGAGCAGCCGCGAGGCAAGCCGGTGACGGCGATCCCCGGCAGTCCGCCCGATCTGCGTCGCCTCCCGGTGGGTTGCGGGTTTGCCCCGCGCTGTCCGCAGCGCCGTGCGGCCTGCCTGTCGGCCGATCCCGCACCACGCTACCACGCACCCGGCCGCATGGCCCGCTGCGTATTGATCGCGGATTTGCGTGCGACGCAAGCTCCTGCGCCGCCAGAGCAGGGGCGTGTGTGCTGAAGACGCGGTGGCACGGATTGCTTCGCCGCCCTCGCTCCGGTGCACACCGCGCTGGTCGTCATCGATCGGCCGTACGCCTCCATCGATACGAGCATTGGCCATGCTGTGGAGCCGGCGGCCCGCGATATCGTTCCAGCAGTCAACGCTTTGGCCATGGACCGGAGCCGTGATCGATCAACCACCCAACGCGCCGCCGGCGTGCCGCCTGCTCGCCACTAACCTGCCGTTAGCGCGGGCTCCCGCGACGCAGTCGTATCGAGCATCACCGACCGGATCGCATCCAAATAGGCGTGCCCCCAGCTGGCGTCCGGTTCAACATAGTTGCCCTCCGCCCACTCATTCCAAGCCTTGAGGAAGACGATGCGCTGCTGCGGCGCGCGGTGCGCGACCTTGGCGACCGCCTTTCGCAAGTAACGCTCGAACAGCGGTGGCGTGCAGTTTTCGTAGACGACGCCACGGCGGCCTGAGCGAGGCGTGTTGTCCCAGTTCGGTAGCACGCAGGGCAGGAAGCGCGGCTCGTCGGGCATGTCCGCGAGTGCGTGCTCCACGACCTGCGCATAGTCGAATCGGGCAGGACGGCCGAAGCGCCGGGTGACGACACGCAGCTTCCAGCCGAAGTCGCGCTCGCGGATGCGCCGGCGCAGGTCGGTGCGCGACCGCTTACCCACGGTTTCCAGGAAGTCCTGCGGCACCAGTGGCGTCACCGCGTCGAAGGCGGAGAGGATCGGGTTGCGCCACAGGTGGTGTTCCGGCGACCGGATGCTGGAGATCGCAACGAAGTAGATGCCCGGTAGCCGCGCCCGTTCCGCCAGCTGCCGCCAGTGCGCGATGAAGGTGTCATTTGATCGCATATCGTGCGGATCAAAGACCATGAAGATCGGCCTGCCGTCCACCCGCATGTAACGTGGATCGCGGAACGCGGTCAGCGCCCAGCGGAAATGCGCTGCCTCGTCCTCCGCGCCTGGATACTCCTGTCGCATCAGCACAGTTTGGGGATTGCCGTGCCAGATGCCGCTCCAGGACTGGTTCGCCCAGGCGAGGCAAAACGGAAAGTCGGGCCTGCCGCTATCCAACACTTCCTGGAATGGCCGCTCCAGAATGCGGCGGCCATTGCCGAACCAATAATGCCAGTAAGCGAAGCCCTCCACGCCGGACTGGCGAGCCAACAGCGCCTGCGCTTCCCGCACCTCCGGCACCCGCAGATCGTAGAAGCCGAGATCGGCGGGAAGCTTCGGCTGCACGTGGCCGGGGAACAGCGGCGTGGCCTTGGCAACGTTGGTCCACTCGGTGAACCCTGCGCCCCACCAGGCATCATTTTCCGGGATCGGGTGAAACTGCGGGAGATAGAAGGCAATCAGCCGGACTGCGGCTGCGCCGGGACCCGGTGACGAAGACATCTCTCCAACCAAACTATCCATGCGCACTTATCCCAGCCAATTCACGTCTCCTTCTGGGCAAAGGGATGACGCCATCCGCGAGCGCGTGGTCCGTCAGCCTGATCGTCGCACGCCAAGCTGCAGTCCCTCCCGCGATCGCCACAATGACGCGGGCCAATGGCGTCGCCGGCGAGCAATCGTCAATAAGCACGAGCACGAGCGCCGACGCGCAGCCGGCCGTCGTGAGGGTGGCACGACGCCAATCGATGGGGACGACATCTGTCGGTGTGCTCGGCGTCATCGGCTCGACGTTCGGCGGATAGCAGGCGGCCGAAAGAATGGTTCCTCGGATCCGACCGGCCCTGTCGTTGTCAAACTGATCAGAGAGCTTCCCACAAATATCACCTATCCCATGCCCGAACGTCGGGGTTTGAAGCGTGGCTGGCGACCGGTTTCATTACAGCTGTCGAATAGCTCCGATGTGATCGTGATGGACCGGAGGAGGGCCGCTGAAACCGACGGCGCTGCGAGCGAAGGTGCTGCGAGCGAAGATACGGCGGCAATCGAGGTTCCCCCATAAATCGTGCGGATCAATGGACCGGCGAGCAGGCCGAGACCAGCGACGCAACGCGACAGCGGCGCCGTCACTCTCTCGGTGGTGCACAACCGCTTGTAACTCAGCGTTGCCACGGCAGGCGCGACAATAGCGCCGCTCATGGCTACGGCCTGCAGCCAAAACACGGAGCCGCTGAACGGCAACAACCGCTCTGGGCAAGCATCATCCATGCCATTGATCGACGGATCGGCATTGGGGTCCGTCGAATTATCCGTGATTCAACGGCACTGTATCGACCTGCCTCACACCGGCAGCGCCAACATGGGTTGCGCGGCCGTCGTCGGGTCAACCTGTGGCGCCTCGGTGGGGCATAGGGTGCGTCGTGACATCTGTAACGGTCCTAAGTGCAGAGCGGCGAAGTGCCAAAAGTGTCAACAAGACAATTCAGCACAGCGAGCTTGTCAGGAAGATGGCAGGGACTCGACGATGTGAAGCCGCGCCGGCCAATCAATGCAGCGAGTGCGCTTAGCCTTGATTTGGAAGCTTCGCTCAGACATGTGATCCCGTTCAGAGGCAAATTGGCCACGGACTGCTGATAAAGTGCCTAGCCGAGAACGGTGTTCTCGTCGATATCTAACGAATGCTCGCGCGTCTGAGATTTCCGCCGGGACTAGCAACCCTGTTTGCAGTGGCACCTGTGCCGGGCCGGGCAACGGTGCAGGTGATCGACCGACTCCAATTCCGGAGACAAAGTCAACCTTTTGAGGGCGTTCCATGCCAACGACGCCCGTGACGACAGGCGCAATCATTGGCTCATCGAGACTACGTTTTTGGTGAATCGTCATGCCTGTGCAAAGACGATCTGGTCGCGTCGATTTGACCGACCAGCGGTGATGCTGCGGTCGAGTGGTCGATGGGGGATGGTTTACAGCACACAGGCGCCCCGTGACACTCGAAGGACATCGCAGCGACGAAATGCCCGATTCAGTACCGAAAAACGTGCGTGATCGTACCCGCCGCG
>JASHVB010000847.1 GCA_030039695.1 Acetobacteraceae bacterium | reverse complement strand
CGGGCTGGGTTAGGGGGCGGTGTGACGGGCCTGTCCATAGCGTAAACTCCGGCCGGGAAAGGTAGGAAGCGGGTCGGAGGCGGTCAACGCCGCCAGTCCCCACACCCGGTCGGTCGTGCGGTGGGCGTTCCGCTGCGGGGCCGCAAAGCCGATGCCATCGCACCGCGGCTGCCCGCCAGCGGCGATGAGATCCGGCCGGTCGGGCCGGGTCCCGTACAGCAGGCGCTCGAGGATGTCTGCCGAGACAGACGTCGGACGCGGCGCCGCGATGTCCCGCACGATCAGGAAGGTCCGGTCGGGCGCGACATTGGCACGGGTCATCGACACATTACTGGCACGCAGGCGCGAGCGCCTGGCGCGCCGATTCGATCTCGACCTTGTGCACGTTCGCTTGCGCCCCTATGCGCAGCAGACGCTGACCGACGAATTCTCGGCTGATCGTCTCGCTTACGCCGGGGTCCAGCGTGTTATGCGGCCTTGTGCCGCTCGCGCAGGAACTGGAAGAACTCGACGCCCTCACGCAGCCGGCGCTTCATCATCTGCGGGCTCATCAGCATCTCGCCGACGATCGCCGCGATCTTTGGGGCGCGGAAATAGAACCGTTTGTAGAACGTCTCCACGTTATCGAAGATTTCCGTGTGCGTCAGGTGTGGATAGTGCAGCGGCGCGATCTGGATGCCATGGTCGTCCACCAGCTCGGCATGCGCTGCGTCGAGCCAGCCGTTCTCGACCGCCTGTTTGTAGAGGAACGTGCCGGGGTACGGCGCGGCGAGCGACACCTGGATGGTGTGCGGGTTGATCTCGGTGGCGAAGCGGATCGTCTCCTCAATCGTCTCCTTGGTTTCGCCTGGCAGGCCCATGATGAACGTGCCGTGGATCTTGATCCCCAGGTCGTGGCAGTCGCGCGTGAACTTCTTCGCAACCTCGATGCGCATACCCTTTTTGATGTTGTACAAGATTTGCTGATTGCCGCTTTCGTAACCGACCAGCAGCAATCGCAGACCATTGTCCTTCAGCACTTTCAGCGTGTCGCGCGGCACGTTCGCCTTGGCGTTGCACGACCAGGTGACGCCTAACTTGCCGAGCTCGCGCGCGATTGCCTCAGCGCGCGGGAGGTTGTCGGTGAAGGTATCGTCGTCGAAGAAGAACTCGCGCACCTGTGGAAAATAGCGCTTGGCGAGCGCTATCTCCTCAGCCACGTGGGCGGGCGAACGCACGCGGTAGCGGTGACCGCCGACGGTTTGCGGCCACAGGCAGAACGTGCAGCGTGATTTGCAGCCGCGGCCGGTGTAGAGCGATACGTACGGGTGCAACAGGTAGCCAATGAAATAGTCCTCGATGCGCAGGTCGCGCTTGTAGACCTCCGTCACGAACGGAAGCTGGTCCATGTCCTCCAGGATCGCTCGGTCCTTGTTGTGCACGATCGCGCCGCCGGCGGTACGGTAGGAGATACCGTCTACCGCGGACCAGTCGCGACCCTCTGCGATTTCCTTGATGGTGAAGTCGAACTCATTGCGTGCGACGAAGTCGATCGGGGCGCCCTGCGCCAGGCTTTCCGCCGGCTGCACGGCCACCCTGGCCCCAACGAAGCCGATTTTCAGCGACGGGTTTGCCGCCTTCAGTGCTGCCGCGACCTTTACGTCGGAAGCAAAGGAGGGCGTGGAGGTGTGAATGACACACAGCTCGTAATCGCGTGCCTGGCGGGTCACCGCATCGAGGCCTGTGCGCGCCGGTGGGGCATCGATCAGCTTGCTGCCGGGCACCAGGGCGGCCGGCTGGGCGAGCCAGGTCGGATACCAGAAACTGCGGATCTCCCGCCGCGCCTGGTAACGGGAGCCGGCGCCGCCGTCGAAGCCGTCGAACGAGGGTGGGTGCAGGAACAGGGTCTTCGTCGTCGCGGCGCAGTCCCTCTGATAGGCCGGCGTGTCGGCGGTCATGGCGTCGCCGCCATTCCACCCGTCGGCCGGCGTCGCTGGCAAGCATCACGGCTACAGATATCAGGTCGCACCCCGGAAAAGCCAGACCGGGCAGAGGATTGCAAGTGTCTCACGTTTTGGCGGGGCTCGGTAAGCCCGCCCGACGGTGAGGTCAGTTCGCACTCCGATCTGTCACGAAGGACGCCGGACTGCACGTGCACACCCCATCTCGGACCTCTGAGCAGATGGCGGCGCGGCCGTGGCGGCTGGGTTCCGCATTGTCGCGGCAACCTGCCCGGAGGCGGCAATGGCCCCGGTGTGCCGATGGTCTTGCGAATGTTGAACACCGTGCACGATCTGCCACCGCAATTGGCCGACCTTCGGGACAAGGCCGACGAGCGGACACCCCGATCCCGACCGATCGCTCAGTGAGGGGGCCGGTTGCCCGCCGGAACCCGCGGCGAACGGCTCGGCGTGTCGGCTGTCATGACCTGGCCGCGCCACTCCACTCGCCGGCTGGCATAGCTGGCCAGCATCACCGCCACGGACATCAGATCGCGCAGCGGGAACAGCCAGAGCGGGCAAGCGAATATAGGGCCTTGGGGCGAGCGCGGGGCGGCCGGTATCCCGGAGAGCGAGCGATCCAGCGCGCCGTCCACCCAACGGGCCGCGGCAGAGCGGACGACCCAGGCAAACAGGAACAGGCCGCACGACCAGACGGCACCGACCGACAGCAGAATGGCGAGCAGCGCCCAAAAAAGCGGATATTGCAGGATCGAGGCGGCGAAAGGCCCGGGAACAAGTGCGCGGATGGTGCGGGCCCAGCGCAACTCGTGTCGCCAGACCGCTGTCATCGTGGTCTCTGGTACGGTCGTGGCCGGCACGGTGTGAGCCAGGCGGACCGCCAGGCCCAGCGCCTGGACCCGACGGCCCAGCACCTGATCGTCGGCCAGGTGATCCACCAGCGCCTGGAAACCGCCGATGCGCGCCAGAGTGTCGCGGTGCAGCACCATTGTCGCACCGAGACAATCCTGACGACCTGCGGCGCGGGCGAGCAGCGCGCCGGGTAGAAAGATGTGGGTGATCTGCATCGCGGCCAGCCGGGCGGCGAGTCGCCCCGTCGCCGGGAGGCCAGCATAAAGCGTGGTGACGAGTCCGGTCCCCGGCTCGGCCAGCGCCTCGGCGAGACGGGCGATATAGTCGGGCGCAACGTGCAAATCCGAATCGGCAATCGCCAGCACATCGTGTTTCGCCGCTGGCAGCATGTTGATCAGGTTGCCGACCTTACGGTTGACGCCGTGCCCTGTGGGATCGGATACGATTGCGATGTCGGTGTTCGGAAAGCGGGCCTGCACGTGCCGGACGGCCGCGAGCGCCTGATCGGCACGGTCGTGCACACCGAATACCACCTGGTAATCGGGGTAGTCTTGGACACACAGACTGGCCAGTGCCTGTTCCAGCAGTGGTTCGTCACCATGCAGCGGCTTGAGAACGGTGACCGCCGGACGAGCCGCGCCGCGGGCTCGGCATGCGGCGTGCGCGCCAAACCGCGCCACCAGCGCGGCGCCGGCTAGTGCCTGGGTCAGGCCGATCAGGCAGAGCAGTCCGGCGAGGGCGGCGAGCATCATGCCGCTACTTCCGCCTCCCGTTGCGGCCTCGGGTCTCGAAGCGGCCCAAGGCTGGGGCGGCGGTGTCGGCAACGGCCAGATTCCCGAGGTGGGCACTCCTCCAAGTCCGCTCCGCCAGAGGGAAGGGAGGATTTGTGCGCCTCGCAAAACTCTTCCATCCGCAACGGTTCTGCGCCTAGCATGCTGCGTTGCAGCAGGGAGCACCCATGGCGGCCAGCGTCCAAACCCAGGTCCAATCCACCAACCAGGACGATACCCGTTTCGTTCTGCAGGACTACGACCCCAATTCCTTCTTTTGCGAACTGCTCCGACGTGGCCAGCCACCGCACCCCGGCCTTTCCCTGCTCCGCTCGCGCTTCGAACAGCTGCTGATCTCCGGCCTGCGCAACCGCGCCGCCGATGCTGAACGCGACCTGCTGGAACGCGGCATAACCTTCACCGTGTATTCCGACGCCACCGCGATCGACCGCATCCTGCCATTCGACCTGATTCCCCGCGTCATCACCCCTGAGGAATGGCAGCAGATCGAAACCGGTGTGATACAGCGCGTTCGGACTATTAACATGTTCCTGCACGACATATACCACGGACAGAAAGTGCTGGCCGACGGGATCGTTCCGAAAGAACTGGTGCTGGGCAACGCCGGCTTTTGCCCGACCATGGTAGACTTCGACGTACCCTTCAACACCTATGTGCATGTCTGCGGCATCGACATTGTGCGCGACGACAGCGGCCGCCTCATGGTGCTCGAGGACAACGCACGCACGCCCTCCGGCGTCGCCTATGTGGTGGAAAACCGCCACATGACCCTGCGTGTATTGTCTGACGTGATGGCCGGCCTGCATGTGCGCAGCGTCGATGACTATGGTCTGCGCCTGCATCGCGCACTGACCGAAATCGCGCCGCAGGGTATCACTGATCCTCAGGTCGTCCTGCTGTCGCCCGGTATCTTCAATTCCGCGTATTTCGAGCACGTGTTCCTGGCGCGTGAAATGGGCATACCTCTGGTGAAGGGCCAGGACCTGGTGGTGGACAATCACCGCGTGTTCATGCGCACCACCGCCGGGCTCGCGCCGGTGCACACGATCTACCGGCGGCTGAACGACGATTTCCTCGATCCGGACGTGTTCCGCCCCGACAGCCAGCTT
>JASHVB010000846.1 GCA_030039695.1 Acetobacteraceae bacterium | reverse complement strand
CGATACTGCGGGAGGCGGCGGGGTTGGGCAAGGCATTAGCAAATCGGCGAAGGGTTGGTGCGTCCCGCCGCAGAAACCGTACCGCCCCGTCTGCCGGACCTTCCGTTCGATTACCTTCGAACCGCAATAAACCGACGCGGTGTTTGCAGAGCGCAACCGCGATCTCCCACACCTCAGTCGTACTCGCCGGGGTACAGTGCAGAACGCGAAGGCACACCACTCTATGCCGAAATGCGGTGTCGCGCTGTTGGCCGAATGCGGGTGCCCTCTGCTCGAGGGGTGTACCAGCGGAAAGCCGGGCGCGTGCGGACCCGGCGTGGTCGTCGGCCGGCGCGCAGGGCAGCCCGCGTTCGTCTGAGGCTGCGTAGTACCTGCGACGACTTCCGAGCGATATAAACACAGGTCTTGCAGCTCGATGTACCGCCCACCCTTGGGCGCTCCTTGCGATCGTTCGACGACTCTCTCAAAGTGGTCCAAACAAGCGGTCACGCACAAGCGCAGGATCTTGGTTCTGATGGGTGGGGGAAAGTTGGCGCTCCGGTCCGGCGCGTTGCTGGCTGGCCTGACGCTCTGGCTATGTGCCGCCGCCGCGACGGCGCAATCCTACAACACCTACAAGTCCTGGCTCGTCGCCTGCGACAACACGCTTCAATGCGAGGCCAAGGCGTTTGACCAGGAGGCGGGAGGGCGCGCCGTGCTCTCGATTGCACGCGAGGCCGGACCTCGGGGTACGTTGCATGCCACCATCTCTGCCGACAGCCCGTTCGACAGAAGCGACATCATGCTCGATGGCCACACCTTGCCGCTCCCCGCTGGCTGGCATCGTGCCGACGCTGCGGTGGATGGCACCTGATTTGCCACCGACAGCCTCGCGGCGCTGCGCGACTTCGTACAGCAGATCCGGAACGGCAAGGTGCTCGATCTGCCGGGCGATGATACGACGATTCCGCTTGATGGCCTGATTGCGGCACTGTCGCGCATGGACGATCGCCAGGGCCGTGCCGGCGCGGAGACCGCCCTGCTGAATCCGGGCCCGGTCCCGGCAACCGAGGTGCCGGCTGCCCCCCCCCGCCGCCGCGCATCCCCGCCCATCCCATCACCGCCTCGCTGGGCACGGCGGAGGCGGCAGCGCTGATCGCAGAGACCAGGCGCAACGGCGCCAGCATTTTGCGCGGCGAGCAGTGCGACGCAGACGTGACATTAATGGAGCCTGCCGCCTACGCGCTCGACGACCGTCGCGCGCTGGTCCTCATACCGTGCATCATGGGGCATATCAGGGCACCTTTATCGGCTTCTTGACTGAGCGATCTGGCGGCGAGGTGCACGAACTCGGGCTGCCCACGCCTTACCAGGGCGATCCCGATCCGGACCATGGCGTGACGACCGGGCTCACCGAGGGTGATTTCGATCCGGCCACAGGCACGCTGTCGATGAGTGAGAGAGGGCGCGGCCTTGCGGATTGCGGCTCGGCAGCGAGGTGGATTTGGGACGGCGAGCACTTCCGCTTGGCATTTTTGTCGGCGCAACAGCAATGCGGGGGCGAGCCCGGGGATTGGCCGGTTCTCTTCCGATCGACGCAATAAGGCGAGGGAACATCTCCGCAGCACGACCGGTGCGCCGCTTGATCGCCTATCTCGTTCCATTCGCGCCGATCTCGTCTTTCCAACCGGGACGGCGGCCGACATCATCAGACGCAACCGTTCCTCAGGCGAGAGCAGCGTGCGGAGCTGACCAGGATGACGATCGCTTACTTTGTCACGCATCCCGAAGTCACGATTGATCCATCAGTACCGGTACCGGAATGGCCGTTATCATGCCAAGGTATCCGGCGCATGATACTCATGCTTGACCAGCCTTGGGTCGGTGGAGTGCGGGCAGTCTTCGCCAGCTCCGAGCGAAAGGCACTGGACGCGGCGCATATACTGGCTGGTCACTTGTCTCTCTCGGCGGTCGTCATCGCTGACCTCGGCGAAAACGATCGATCCGCGACCGGATATCTGCCAAAGGCAGAGTTTGAAGCCAAAGCGGATGCGTTCTTTGCTCGTCCCGACGAAAGCGTACGGGGATGGGAGCGGGCCATCGATGCTCAGAGCCGAATCGTGCGGGCCGCAAATCGCGCCATCTCCATGGCTCCCGCGGACGGCGACATGGCAATCATCTCCCATGGCGCGGTAGGTGCGCTTTTGCGGTGCCACCTGAAGGGAGTACCAATCAGCCGAACCGAAGATCAACCTGTGGGCGGCGGTAATGTTTACTCGTTCGACGTGGCTACCCACCGGCTGCTCACCGGATGGCACCGTATCGATGAGTAGGGAGATGGCTCGGCACCGTCGGAGATCGGTGCGGTGAGTGCATTCTTGATCCCGCGGAGTGCTGACGGTCGTCGCAGTAGCGATCGATTGTGCCGACTACGCGCTCGGCTCTGCTGAGGCTATCCAGCTGGGATATGTTGGGATTGTGCGCCCCCCGCGCGTCGGACCCGGTCAATCGAACAGCACGCCATGAATCAGATTTCTGATGGAGAGGGCACGGAGGTCCTGATCACCGACAGTGCTATATCGCCTCTAAGGGAATAATCGCGCTGCCGCACCAGAGCGCCTGGCACCGTTGGCGCAGGCCGTGCTTCCTCCCGCCGTGATCGGCGCCATGGCGAACGCGATCCGTATTGACGTTGGCGGTACCCCCCACTCCTCGACGACTCACCGCTCTCGGTCTGCCCCACTTGGCGGCTGGGCGCGATTGGCGGAGTCAGAAGGTCAATTCTTCCTCGATCGTGCGATCCATATTCAAAACGCTGCGCGAGACTCTTACGCGTGGATCATCGTAGAATTCCTGGAGCTACGAAATCATGTCATCACTGCCCAGTGTGAGCTCGGCCACTCGATCAAGGAACGTTCTGTCGTCGTCCGAGAGGATCGCCGTCGGCCCGGCATCATTCCCCAGGCGTCCTACGGCAGCATCTCGACGTGTTCGAGTGAGGCGAGATCGCGGATGAGATTCTGCGCTATGCACCACATGCCATACTCTTTGATAAATCGCAGGCAGGCCGAAGAGATTCGGATCAGCGTGGCCTGAGCGGCATTGTTGCCAGGCATCGCCCGCGAGGATGAAGCGATCATGCGGCACATCGGTGGGATCGAAGTCGACGCGGAAGCTCCTTCGCGGCGCGTCGTCAAGTTGCGTGTCGACGAGCACCCAGCGACGTTCGGCCGTGTTCCAGTATTCCGCAACCCAGTAGTCTTCGAATCGGCTGGATTGAGATATGTGCCAAAGACGCAGCGCGCACGGGCGGGCACGCGCTGTTCGCGCAGAATCGCAGCAAACTTGAGAAGCGCCGGCACACGCACGGCATGCGCTCCGCCGGCGCACGGGTCTCGCGTAGCGGTTTCGCGTTGCGTCTCCCGATTTCCTGGATCACCCGAGCAACAGGGCGGATATTCGCAAGGTCGCGCTTCTCACCGGAAAGCTTCACGCCTTAAAGCCACGGTGCAATGTCGCGATGGATCAGGGCTCCTTGAGCGATCTCGCACAACGATCCGATGCGGCGGGGTAAATCCCGCAGCGCAGGCGACGCGTCCTCGGCGCTATTCATCGGACCATTTACCAGATAGAAATCTTGAGCCCGCACCGACTTGCTCCTCCCCGACTGATCCGGTCTCAGGCTCCGTCTCAACGGTTGTCTTACCGCACTGAGTGCGTCGCAACAGCGCCAATATTTCCATACCAATCCGGCTGGCCGCATTGGACGGTAAGGCTGTCGACGTCTGTCTTGAGATGAATGTTGCCCCACAGACCACCCCGGGAGTGGCCGAGCGCCTGATTCTGCCGGCCCGTCTGCCTCGAGCACCAAAACATGTGCCCGCACCCCTGCGCTATCGAACATCTGAACCAGGTGGGCCGTCTAGCTGGTTTCCGCCCGGGACCGGAACAACCCCTCGAATGCACCCGTCGGGCTCAGGCGCCAGAACCGGTTCGACAGTTGGACTTGCGTCTCTCGCGCCTCAATCTGAGCCAGGCTCTGGCGGTTTTCCATGCCGATAGGTTCCTCCCAGGAGTGGCTCAGCCCTGTCTGGAACTAAAGCTCCGAACCACACCCCTGCCCCGCCAAATCAGACGCTCCCCTTGCCGCGCCAGCAACTCTATTGGTGTTAGGGCATTCGTTTCGAGAACGATCTTGCAAGCAGGACCCGCGGCCGACGGCGTAATAGTCCGGCCTGCGCGCGCGGCACCGGCCGGCTGACCGTGCATCCTTGCGGCGGCGAATAAGTCACGCAAATATTCTCTTCCCTCCCGAGTATAACGAGCCGTAACGGTAACTATAAAGGACGATTGCGCACCGGGCCGGCTATGAACCGGACAGCGCACAAGAGACATTACCCCACAACAACGCTGCCGGAACGGCGGTGGGGCGGAGCTTTGGCCAGAATGCCAAGCAAGCCATTCTGCTTGTAGAATACGGAGTACCGCAACGCATTCGTCAACAACGTGGTGCTCCGCTGCTCGGCGGCTGAGAATGGCCGGTTAAGCCACGCCCAGACGGAGCAAGTGTCAAAGATCGGTTGGTACGGTTCCGCACAATGTCGCGATCTTTTATCAACCGCGCATCTTTACTTGCTCCTCTACTGTAAATATGCATGATCGACCGCGCACAATAGATAGAGCGAGGGGGCCGTGACAACCGATCTCTATGGAAAGCTGTTGTGGCTTCCCCGACCCCCTGCGGACTTTTCTGCTCGCTGCAAAGCGTTGCTCAGCAATGGAGAGCCGCTCGGCAAGCCACTACGGGGGATCGCCGGATTTTCGCTAGATGAGAACCAACTTACCCGCCTCGGCCGAACGATCGACGCGGCTCGGATGCGGCAACAGTCACTGGCCCCGCTGACGCCATTTCGGCTCGGCCTACTTGGGAACGGAACGCTCGACCTAGTCGAGCCCGTCCTGGTCGCCACCGCCGCGCGGCATGGAATCGCACTCGAATGCGTGCGAGGCGGCTATGACCAGTTTCTACAGGACGCGCTTACGCCTGACTCAGGGATCAATCGGGCTAGGCCGGATGTGGTGCTGCTGGCGCTCGATCATCGCGCGCTAGGGCTGCGCCTTTCTCCGGGCGACGCGCAGGCGGCCGCTCGGAGCATTGACGCTGCAGCAGACCTGCTGGATACGATCCGTGCCGGCATCCGCCGCAACTGCGGAGCGGTGTGCATCCTTCAGACCCTGGCACCACCGCCGGAAAGCCTGTTTGGCTCGCTCGACCGCGAACTACCAGGCACGACCCGCAGCCTCATCGAGGCCGTTAATCAGCGCATCACTGAAGCCGCAATGACATCCGAGGATGTGCTGCTCGACATCGCGGGCCTGGCCGAAACTGTGGGCCTCGCCGAATGGCATTCGCCGGCGCAATGGAATCTCGCCAAGCTGCCGTTCGCCGATACCTATGTTCCGCTCTACGCGGATCATGTCGCGCGGCTTGTTGCCGCGATGCGCGGCAAGAGCCGCCGCTGCCTCGTGCTGGACCTCGACAACACGGTCTGGGGCGGAGTCATTGGCGATGACGGGATGGATGGCATCAAGATCGCTCAGGGCGACGCCACCGGCGAGGCACATCTCAACGTGCAACAGCTCGCTCTGGCACTGCGCGAGCGCGGCATCGTGTTGGCGGTCAGCTCGAAGAACACCGATAGCGTCGCGCGCCGGCCGTTCCTCGAGCATCCCGATATGCTACTTCGGGAAGAGCACATCGCGGTCTTCCAGGCCAACTGGAACGACAAGGCGACAAATATACGGGCGATCGCCGAGGAGCTATCGCTCGGCCTCGAATCCTTGGTGTTCCTTGATGACAATCCGGTGGAGCGCGGGCTGATCCGGCATGAGCTGCCAGAAGTTGCGGTGCCCGAGCTCGACGCCGATCCCGCGAATTATGCGCGCACCCTGGCCGCGGCAGGATATTTCGAATCTGTCCGGTTCTCCAACGAGGACCGGACGCGAGCCGAGATGTACCGGGGCAACGCCCGCCGGCTCGCACTGATGAGGCAAAGCGGGGACCTTAACGCCTACCTGCGCTCGCTCGACATGCGGATCGTGTTCAACTCGTTCGACCGGATGTCACGAGTGCGTGTCACCCAGCTCATCAACAAGAGCAACCAGTTCAACTTGACGACCCGTCGCTATACCGAGACCGAAGTGGCAGAGGCCGAGTCTGATCCAGAGGTGATGACGCTACATGCGCGCCTGATCGACAAGTTCGGGGACAACGGCATTATCTGCGCCATCATCTGCCGCCCCGCAGAGCCGAGGACTTGGCTCATCGACACCTGGTTGATGAGTTGCCGGGTGCTCGGGCGCCAAGTTGAGCAGGCGACATTGCGAGAGATCCTGCTGCGTGCACGTGGGTGGGGCATTTGCCGCTTGCTCGGGCTTTACCGCCCGACCGACCGTAACGGGATGGTCCGCGAGCACTATCGCAAGCTCGGCTTTGTACAGATCGACGAAGTGCCGGACGGCACCACGCATTGGGAGATCTCGACCGACACCGAGGTCGAGGAGCCACCGATGGCAGTTATGCACGACGAGATGACGCTGGAACCGTCATGACACGGGGATTGGGCTCATGAGTCTATCCTCATCAAGCTTTCTCATCTTTGTCGCGCTCGTTGTCATCTCCTATCATCTGACCGCTTCGGTGGCTTACCGGCGCCTGGTGATGACCTTGGCCAATGCTGCCTTCATCGCAAGCTATGTTGGTGGAATCGTGCAGGTGCTGCCGCTGCTGGGTTTTCTGCTGCTCAGCTATGTCGGCCTGCAAGTGGTGCGAACGCGGCCCAACGGCGTCATCCTGGGAGTGGGCATCGCGGTCGTGCTCGCGACCTACGTGATCCTTAAGCGCTTCTCGTTCATTGACAACGTCGTGCAGCTGCCGTTCCCATATCTGATCGTCGGCCTGTCCTATATTCTATTCCGAGTGCTGCATCTAATGATGGATGCGCGTTCCGGAAACCTGCCCGACGGCATCGGCCCCCTCGCCTTCTTCCGTTACACGTGCAACTTTCTCTGCTTCGTGTCAGGCCCAATCCAGCGTTACCAGGACTTCAGCCCCATGGATGGGGTGGAGACCGTGGCCCTCGACGCCGATAGGGTCTACGCCGCCTTCTCGCGGGTGGTAACCGGCTATATCCGATTTGCTGTCGTCGCCGAAGCCGCCGATTACGTGTACTTGAGCCTGAGCCCGCATCTCTCAGGCACGGGCCCCATGCTTTGGGTTCTGTTCGCGATCTGCGCCACCGCTTACACTGCCTACCTCTATCTGAATTTTTCCGGTTATATGGACATTGTTATTGGGGTCGGCATGCTGCTCGGCATGTCACTGCCGGAGAACTTCAACAGGCCGTTCTCAGCGCGCAGCTTTCTCGAATTCTGGCAGCGTTGGCACATGACCCTGTCGGAATGGTTCAAGGTCTATGTCTTCACTCCGCTGCTGATGCGACTGATGACGCGCTGGCCCTCCCCGGAACTCACAGCCTATCTCGGCGCGTTTGCATTTTTCGTCACTTTCCTGATCATGGGTGTTTGGCATGGGAGCACTCTGGTCTTCGTTATCTACGGTCTGCTTATGGGGGCTGGGGCGAGCGGCAATAAGCTTTGGCAGATCCTCTGCGCCAAGCAGCTCGGCAGAAAGCGCTACCGCGCCCTCGGCCAGACCGCCACTTATGTTTATCTCGCCCGGGGATTGACGTTTTCCTATTTTACCCTGGCCCTGACGTGCCTCTGGAAACCCGAATTGGCGCAATATCTCGCACTCGCCAGTCGGCTTGGCGTGGTCGGCATCTGCGCGGCGTTCGTGCTGCTTGTGCTTGGCTTCGCGCTCGGCGCTCTCATCTTCGACGCCAGCTGGGGGTGGGTCCGGGCACGTGCCAACAGTTTGCCCATGCTGCCGGGAACCTTGATTTATCGGAACATCGGGCTCGCAGTGCGCATCCTCGCGGTGCTGGGGATTACCTCACTGTTCAATAAAGCCCCTGATTTCGTCTATAAGGCATTCTGAAGGTGAAATATATCCTCCGCCAAGCCGGGTTGACGGCGCTCTATTTCGCCGTGCTGTACGGTTTCGTGCTCGGGCTAACCTTCATCGTCGTCCCCGATCCGCCGGAGAGCGATTCGCTCGACACATGGAACGCGGCGGACACGCTTTATTTGACCTCACCGAAATACGTGATGCTGCAACGCTACGTGCTCGACACGCCCGAGCGGAAGGTTCTACTGGTCGGCGCGTCGAACACTGGCGCAGGATTCCGGCAGGCCCAGGTACAGGACCACATGCCCTGCGCGAAGGTCAGCAGTCTTGCGCTCGGCAGCGAGAACATATCAGAACTCCGGCAGATGGTCGATCTCGTGCACGAGGTGCAGGACAGCACGGCGCAGCACAGCGACATCTGGGTCTTTGGCGTCTGGTACGGCATGTTCGTCGACAGTGCCCTGCGGTGGGCGGACCCCAATCGCCATCCAGGGGACACCGATCTCGACATTGAACGCTATCGCTACGGCTTTTATCGCCGGGCGGCTGACGGGCCGATTCCAGTGCTGCCGATACAATGGCTATCGACCGCGGTGGTAGTGATCCGGCCCTATCTGTTACTCGACAAGATGGCGCGCAATCTCGTTCACGCGCTGGAGCAGACCCTGGATCTACACCGCCAAAACCTCACGGACGCCGAGCGTGAGAAGGTCGTCATGAGTGACAAGGCCAAGCAGGAGGCTCTCACCTATTGGCACGACGCGATGGGCGGCGAGAATCAGATTTCCGCCTATCAGGTTGTGGTCCTGCAGAAGACGATCGAGGAACTGCTGGATTCTGGGGAAAAGGTCGTGCTCGCGGATCTGCCGATCCCGTCCTGGCATCGCGATGCGAGCCCGTACGAACCGGGCTATGAGCGGCTTCTGGACGCGGTGTTTGCGCGATTCGACGGGCGTCGCGGCTTTGCGGCGCTGCGCATGGATGACTTGAGCGCAGAGCAGGATTTTTCTGACGAAGTGCATCCGCGACCGCATATAGCCCCGATATGGGCCGCCCGGCTGGGTGCGGTGCTGGATTCGCTGGTGTGCAGGGACGGCACAGCTCTGATCGCCGCCGGCCCGCCGCGGGCCACATCTCAGGCGAGGGTCGTAAACTCTCGATGACGGAGGTTGTCATGATCGAAAAGGCAGTCGTGTACGAAAAGCTCACCACCGTGTTCCACGACGTGCTAGACGAGGATGATCTCGTGCTAACGCCAGGCATGACCGCAGATGACGTGGATGGCTGGGACAGCCTAAGCCATGTCCGTCTGGTACTCGCAGTGTCTAAGGCGTTCGGCGTAAAGTTCTCCGCTGCGGAAGTCGGCCAGCTCAAGAATGTCGGCGAGTTCGTCCAGATGATCCAGTCGAAAATCTGAGAACCGTGGCATCGCTGGCAACGCATCGGCGATGAGCAGTGCGATGACCGTTGGAATCGAGGGGCTGCATTTCCACCATTTTGGGCTCGCCGTGCGGGTACCAGAGGAGGCGCTTCGCTACCTCCACACCCTGGGGTACCGCCAAGGCGAGCAGGTATTCGATCCGCTGCAGCAGGTCAATCTGGCGATGTGCCATCATCCCACGATGCCCGATGTTGAAGTGATCTGGCCGAGCGACAAGCCGTCTCCGATCGACAGGCTGGTCAAGCGCATGGGCACCCTCATCTATCATCTATGTTATGAATGTCCGCACCCTGACAGGGCGATTGCGGCGCTTGAGACAGCGGGGCTTGAGGTGGTGACGGTAAGCCCGCCCACCCCCGCTATTCTGTTCGGGGGCCGCGAGGTGTCCTTTTACACCATATCGGGCATCGGGCTCGTCGAACTGCTGCGCGCAGACCCGACGCCGAAACCCTGATCAGGTTCGGCATGAATCGGCTGAGGACAGGCGCTCGCCGCAGATGTTGTGCAGTCGCCTGGGAGACAGGATGCCAATCATGTTCCACCGAATGTGCATGCGACGGCGGTTTGCAGCCAGACTTTTTGTTGCCGGTGTGCTGACCCTTGCCACCGGGCAGCTGGCAGCTCAGCGGGCGCCGGTCAGCGACGAGGGCTATCTCACGACGCCGAACAATCCACTCGCCCGGCCGCTGCCGATCGTTCACGGCGCGACACCCGGCGATGGGCTGGTTATGGAACCGGGGTCGCGCAATGCCTTTTCGCTCATCATGGGCAGCGCACAGAAAAACGCGAATATGACAACGTCGCAGTCGATCCGAGATACCTTCTTCCTCAACTACATGGTCGGCGATCTCACGAAGGCGATCGGTAGCCCAATGGACACTGGGCAGGCGAACAACGACACTTTTGCCGCTGTGGCGCGTCATTTTTCCGTGGGTGATCCGAACGATCTACATGTGATGCGGCCGGATGGCATGCATCTACGGGCGATCTGTTCGCACGACCACACGGATTGCCGCCCCGGCCATGTCTGGGGTGCGATGGTGCGTCTGCCGTTTGAATGGCGTCCTGGCATGACCCTCAAGGTGCGCTACCGCAGTCCAAAAGGGAATCACGCCTGGGCGCCGATCTGGATGTTCACCGGCCAGCAGATCTCCCCCGGCCCGAATGGCAATCCCTATCAAGATTTCGGCAAGCCGACGGCGCTGTATCGCACGAGCGGAACCAATTTCGAGATCGACTGGAACGACAATTATTCGCGTATCAACAACGGCGTGCCGACCGGGTATCAGATCGATTTCGGCACACCCGATATTTATGGGGTGAAGTGGAAGGCACCCACACACTCGGTGTACTGGGCCAATGGCAATGGCTGGCGTTATTATGGCAAAGCCTACGGGCCGGAGTTCGAACGCACTCCGTTTGACTGGAGCGCAGGATTCCATGATCTGGTCGGCAACTGGCGGGGTGATGGAAGCAACCTGATCGACCTTTTCGTGGACGGCAAGCTCGTTGCCACGCTCTACATGGAATATCCACAGCAATCCTATGTCGATCCTCGCGATGGGCAACGCAAGACCGTTGCCATGCATCTGATGATCGGCAATCAGGCGATTCCACATTTCGTCCGCGACGGTGTGGCCACGGAGAATGATGGGATTCCTGGTGGCTGGACCATTGTCGTGCAGGAGATTTCCGGCTGGTACGGCAATATAGCCGATCCCGACCAATATCGCGTTTCACAGGAGAACGGTGTGAAATAGGAGGGTTCAACCCTCCAAAGGAAAGCGGCGGTATTCGTCATCAGCGGTGTAGTAGCCGAAGTCCGGCTTGCCGAAACGTCCTTCAGCCTTTGCGCCAGAGGTCAACGGCCTGGGCACGAGGGGCATGACATCCGCCTCACCGCACGCCTGGATTTCCTCACCCTCGAAGTGACCCCCGTCCGCAATGGCGGTGAGCGCTACGATTGCATGCTCGGCAGCCGCGGTTGATGATGTCACGCAAGCAGTTGTCACGGCGATGTCTCCCCTTCGATAGACGCTTCCCGCAGCCTGAAATCTTGAGAGGAAGGTAAATGTCCAAACCGCCCTCACGCCTGCGCGCATTGAACCTCTGGCCGTAGCGCTCAAAAACTGGTGCACCCGCGGCGTGATGATTCGGCGTCATTTTCCAAGCCGATCCTCATTCGCAACGCCCCCTGGTCACCGCCCGCCGGCTGACCAAGCGGCTTGGTCCAACCGGAGAGAGGACGTCCGGTTAGCGGCTGCCCCAACCTTGCCGTGGCGAGCATAATCGCCGAACGATACCAACATCTTCGACAAACGTCGGTTATAGGAGCTTCAGGCGGCGCAGCTCGATGCCGCATTCACCGGGCCGATCCGGGAGTTCTACGACCGCTTCCTCGCACCAATGCTGTTCACGCCGTTCGCGCAGCACATGGTGCCACCGCGAGGCGATGGCCGGGCCGCGCACCGCTGCTGGAGACGGCCGCAGGAACGGGAATCGCAATACCTGCTTCCGCTGCGTCCTTGCCAGCTTCCGTGACGATCGCCGCGATGGACCTCGTCCGATTACATCACATCCTTACCCCGAAGCAGACCGGCAGAAAATCACTCTTTGACCCGCATTTTCCGAAGGACTTTACTCCGGCCAGCCAAGCAAGACCCGACGAAGAACTATCGGCCGTGTGCAGCGATATTCTCGGCAGGTCGCGTTGCGCCACCGGCCGCAGCCATCGCCAGGGCGCAGCGCGAGCGACGTCAGCCGTTACGCCGCCTTTCCGTGCGCGAGCGCATGCACGTCCGCCGTGGTGAGGGCACTGCCGCCGATCCCCCAGTCACCGCTCTCCACCTCCTCGACCACGCACCAAGTAACGTTGCGCATGTTTTCGCCCTCGATTGAGACCATCGCATCGGTGAGCTTGCTGATGATCTGGCGCTTCTGCTCCTTGGTAAATACGTCCTTGATGACGCGAACCTGAATGAGGGGCATATGGGTCTCTCCCTTGATGTGCGGTTGCCCTTGCCGCGGCGAAATGAGGTCCTCCGTTCGCCGCTTGAAGCCCGGCAATCTTGCCAAGACGCTAGGCAAGACAGTAATAGACAGTTGCAACGCCACCTGCCGCGACTGTACCGGTCCAGAGACCGGGCCAGTCGATAGGGAAACGCATCGACCCAGTATGTTCTCTCTCACGATCAGTCAGAGGAACGGCGAGCCGCTTGCCGCGCAGATCGTCGCTGGCATCAAGCGGCAAATCGACGAGCGGCACCTGCGGCCAGGAACCAAACTGCCGTCGATCCGGACCTTCGCCGATGCCCACCATGTGAGCCGATTTACGGTGGTCGAGGCTTACGATCGGCTGGTCGCCATGGGCTATTTGCAGTCAAGGCCAGGCGCGGGCTTCTACACGACGGCGGCGCCCACGACCCCGGCAGGATTAGAGGTCGCCGCGTCCGATGGCCACAAGCGCAATGAGGAGCTGGTTTGGCTCATCCGTCGCCTGCTGGAGGCGGACGATCAAAGATTGCACCCGGGCGGTCCGTGGCTGCCCAATTCTTGGCTGGACGAAGCCCGCATCCGCCAGAGTCTCAACGTGCTTGCGCGCAAGAACGGCGCGCATCTGTTGGAATACGGCCATCCGTTTGGGTATCTACCGCTACGCGAGCACCTCACACTGATGCTCTCTACGCTCGGCATCACTGCACATCCCGGGCAAATACTGCTCACGAACGGGACCAGCCAGGCACTGGATCTGGTTATCCGATATCTGCTCAAGCCCGGTGACGCAGCCCTGGTGGATGATCCCGGATATTACAACCTGTTCGGCAATCTGCGTTTGCACGGCGTCGTAATGCTGGCGGTGCCGCGTAATCGTGATGGACCGGACGTCGGCGTGCTCGAGACGCTCGCTGCCGCACATCGGCCCAAGGTGTACTTCACCCAGTCGGTTATGCAGAACCCGACCGGCACCGACATGAGCCCGCACATCGCTTTCAAAGTACTGCAGGCAGCCGAACGCCACGGCTTTCTCATCGTCGAAGATGACATCTTCAGCGATCTCCAGGCGAAGACAACGCCACGGCTCGCGACGCTCGACCAGCTCAACCGAGTTATCTACGCGCGCAGCTTCTCGAAAACACTGTCCGGCAGCCTGCGCGTCGGGTTCCTCGCCTGCGCCCAAGGCATCGCGGAGGAGCTTGCCGATATCAAGGTGCTGACGAGCATCACCACCTCGCAATTCAACGAACGGCTCGTCTATCTGATGTTGGTGGATGGGCATTACCGAAAGTATTTGTCACGCTTGCACGAGAGACTCGGCGAGACACGCATTAGTGTGGTACGCGCCTTTGGGCGCCTTGGAATGGACATGTTGGTGGAACCAACAGATGGAATGTTCGTGTGGGCACGTTTCCCGCACATCGACGATTCGCTTGCCCTCGCGGAAGCATCCCAGCGTG
>JASHVB010000845.1 GCA_030039695.1 Acetobacteraceae bacterium | reverse complement strand
CGGTTAGCAGACGAACGTGGGATAACGTCCGCGCCATTTTCACGCCGGCCAAAGCCGGAACCACCAGCGCGTGGGTACCTTATTCCGCGTCTCTCCGCGCTGATGTTGTACAACTTGGTTCCGCGTGACGCCCTTATTGGCAGCGGTTCTTGCTCCTGCAGGCGCTTTTTCAGCACCGTTAGCGTGTCGTCGCCCGGTGTGTCGCGCGGGTAGCAGAAGCGTCGCGCGGGTGGCACAACACGTGATCGATCAATCATTGATCGGGCGTCGGGCCGATCGCTCTCGTTGTGGCGGGCATGGCGGCAGAGCGATTCATCTCAAGAGCTAGCGGCCCTGCATTCGCCTCGCAGTGACCGGATGGTGGTAGCGCTGCTTTAGGACACCGTGCATCAGCGTTCCGCCATCATTATGTAGTTGACTGCCATGTCGCGGCTGGCGCGCCAGCCGCCACGCAATGGATCTGGCACAAGGCCGGCAGCATCCGCGACGCGCAGCCCCGCGTTGTGCAGCATCCCGCCAAGTTCGACGGGTGTGACGAATTTCCGCCAATCGTGCGTGCCGACCGGTAGCCAACGCAGCAGATACTCGGCGCCGAGCTTCGCGACGAGGAACGAGCGGCGCGTGCGGTTCAACGTGGAGAGGAATGCCAGCCCGCCGGGTTCCACCAATGCCGCCAAAATACGGACGAAACCCATTGGGTCGGGGACATGCTCGATCACCTCCAGCGCTGTCACGATCGGAAAGCGCAGTCCCTCGGCCAGCACATCCTCCGCCGTTCCGACCCGATAGGCGAGGCGCAAGCCTTGGCCGCGCGCATGGTCCGACGCTGCGCCAATCACGTCCGGCGCGGCGTCAACGCCCAGGACGTCGAAGCCACGCCGGGCCAATGCCTCGGCCGCCAAGCCGGCGCCGCATCCAAGATCCAGCACCCGCAGTCCGACGCCTCCCGGAAACCGCCGCGCCAGGTGCCCCGCGATCCAACCGATGCGCGACGGGTTCATGCGGTGCAGCGGCCGCATCGGCCCGTCTGGCTCCCACCAGCGCGCGGCCAGAGCGTCAAACCGGGCAACTTCATCCCGCGAAACGATCGCTCTACTCACGGTTGCCCCTCCGACACCGCCTCAGTATGTGTGCCCAACAACCGACTGCTGGCAATCCGACCTCGACCATGGCACGCATCGTGATGAAATTCGGCGGCACGTCCGTCGCAGATCTCGACCGCATCCGCAATGTCGCGGCGCGGGTCAAGCGCGAGGTCGACGCCGGCAACCAGGTCGCGGTCGTGGTGTCCGCCATGGCCGGGGAGACCAACAAGCTGGTCGGCTGGTGCCAAGCGCTCTCGGCGCTCCACGACGCCCGCGAATATGACGCCGTGGTGGCGAGCGGCGAGCAAGTGACCAGCGGCCTGCTGGCGATCGCATTGCAAGAGATCGGCGTCGAGGCGCGCTCCTGGCAGGGCTGGCAGATCCCGATTCAGACCGACAACGCGCACGGCAAGGCGCGCATCCTGGAGATCGATGGTTCCGACCTGATCAAGCGCATGGGCATGGGTCATGTGGCCGTCGTCGCGGGCTTCCAGGGCATTGCGCCGAACCGGCGTATCACCACGCTGGGGCGAGGCGGATCGGACACCTCGGCGGTGGCCCTCGCGGCGGCCCTGCGGGCGGACCGCTGTGACATTTATACTGACGTGGACGGAGTGTATACGACCGACCCCCGCATCGTACCCAACGCCGGACGGCTCGATCGAATCGCCTACGAGGAGATGCTGGAATTGGCCTCGGTCGGCGCCAAAGTCCTGCAGACCCGCAGCGTCGAGCTGGCGATGAACGAGCATGTCCGCATGCGGGTGCTGTCCAGTTTTCAGGATTTGCCGGTGGATGCTGAGACCGGCACTCTTGTCGTGGATGAGGATGAGATCGTGGAAAAGCAGATGGTCGCCGGCATCGCCTATTCGCGGGATGACGCAAAGATCACGGTGCGTCGGGTACCAGACCGCCCGGGCATCGCCGCGACCATCTTCGGTGCACTGGCGGCGCAGAACGTGAACGTGGATATGATCGTGCAGAACATCGCGGCCGACGGCACGACCGACATGACCTTCACCGTGGGCAAGGCAGACTTGCCGCGTGCCAGACTCGCACTGCAGGACGTCAAACCAGTCATCCACTACGCGGAGCTGCTCGAGGACCCGAACGTCGCCAAGATCAGCGTGGTCGGGGTGGGAATGCGCAGCCATGCTGGCGTCGCGAACACCATGTTCCGCGCGCTGGCGGACAAGGCGATCAACATCCAGGTCATTTCAACGAGCGAAATCAAAGTCAGCGTGCTGATCGCCGCGGAATACACCGAACTCGCGGTGCGAGCGCTGCATACCGCGTACGGCCTCGATGACGCCTGACGTCGCCGCACCGCCCCCTGCGACGATAGCCGCCAGGGCGGAGCTGGATCGGCTGTGGGCGCGCGGCACCGAATACCTGGGCTGCCGGGTGGCGCTGATGGGTGGCGCAATGAGCTGGGTCAGCGAGCGGCACCTGGTGTCGGCCATTTCCAACGCCGGCGGGTTCGGCGTGATCGCCTGCGGGTCGATGAATCCCGACCAGTTGGCGCGAGAAATCGCCGCCACCCAAGCAATGACCGACCGACCGTTCGGTGTGAACCTGATCACGATGCACCCGCAGCTTGACGATCTGGTGCGGGTCTGCCTGGAGGCGAAAGTCGGCCATGTTGTCCTGGCCGGCGGAATACCGCCCGGTGGCGCCGTGCGCACTGTGAAGGATGGCGGGGCCAAGCTAACCTGCTTCACCCCGGCGCTGGTGCTAGCGAAGCGGCTGATCCGCTCTGGCGCCGACGCACTGGTGATCGAGGGGTCGGAAGCGGGCGGACATATTGGTCCGGTATCACTGAACGTGCTGGCGCAGGAGATCCTGCCGCATGTGCACGAGGTGCCGGTGTTTGTCGCCGGCGGCCTCGGACGGGGCGAGGCGATCCTGGCGTACCTCGACATGGGCGCGTCGGGCGCTCAACTCGGCACTCGGTTCGCGGCGGCAAAGGAGTCCATCGCCCATCCGAAATTCAAGCAGGCGTTCATACGGGCGGCGGCGCGGGATGCGCTGCCATCGGTGCAGCTTGACGCGCGGTTCCCCGTCATTCCGGTGCGCGGGCTGGTAAACGAGGGGACGAAGCGCTTTCTGCAGCATCAGCAGGCGACGCGAGACCGGTATCTGTCCGGCGAACTAAGCCGGGAAGCAGCACAACTCGAGATCGAGCATTTTTGGGCGGGCGCGCTGCGGCGGGCGGTAATCGATGGGGATGTGGAGAACGGCTCGGTCATGGCCGGCCAGTCGGTCGGGATGGTGACGGCGGAACAGTCCGTGGCGGAGATCATCGGGGAATTGGTGGACCAAGCGGTCGTAGCATTGGAGCGGCGCACGCAGCCTTCTCCCGCTTCGCGGGGGGGGTTGGCGCGCAGCGCCGGGTGAAGAACGTGCCGCACGCCCCGCACGCTCGGCGCGCTGCCGCTCGACCCATCCCGCTTCGCGGGCGAGGTTGACGTGCCCTCGCCCCGCCGCCTCCTCAGCCGCCTCCGCGACCTCCGCGCCTCCTCAGGCAGCACGCCCCTGACCCAGCTTATCCATCTCGTCGCGGGCGAATTGGTCAGCGAGGTCTGTTCCGTTTATGTTCAAAAGCCCGGCGACATCCTCGAATTAGCGGCAACCGAAGGCCTGAACCAGACCGCCGTCGGCTACACAAAGTTGCGCGTCGGCGAAGGCATCGTCGGCTTGGCCGCGGCCACCGGCGCCGTACTGAACCTGCCGGATGCGCAGAACCACCCGGCCTTCGCTTACCGACCGGAAACCGGCGAGGACCCGTACGCCTCGATGATCGCCGTACCCGTGCGCCGAGGCGGCCGCACGCTCGGTGTGCTCGTGGTGCAGAACCGCGCACCACGCCGCTACACCGAAGAAGAAGTGGACGAACTCGAAACCGTGGCGATGCTGCTTGGCGAATTGCTTCCCGCCAGTGGCGCCACCGACGGCGGAGCCGAGGGTGTCGGCGGGACGGTCCCCCGCGTGTTCTCCGGCACGCCGCTGACCTCGGGGGTCGCGATCGGTCCCGTCGTGCTACATGGTCCGCCACGCGTGCCGATCCGCCTGCTGGCCGACGATCCGGGCGCCGAGCAGCGCCGGCTGCTTGACGCGATGGAGCACATGCAGCGCGGACTGGACGAGCTGATCGAGAGCGGCGTGCCACAGGTCAACAACGCAGCCGACGCGAACGCTTCTCGTGAGGTCCTGGAGGCCTACCGCCTGGTCGCCGCCGACGCCGGCTGGGTGCGCCGCGTGAATGAAGTCATCCGCGGCGGCGTGGCGGCCGAGGCCGCGGTGCAGCGCGTGCTTGGCGAGTTGCATCACCGCATGCGCCGGATCAGCGATCCGTATCTGCGCGAGCGGCTCGCGGATATCGAGGATCTTGCCGGCCGTCTGCTCTCGGCCCTGCTCGGCGATGTGCCCAAGCCGGACGTCCCGCCGGGCGCGATTCTGCTCGCCCGCCGCCTTGGTGCCGCTGAACTGCTCGACTGGCACAGCCGCGGCATCGCGGGCATCGCCATCGAGGAGGCCAGCCCGTCGGGTCACGCCGCCATTCTGGCGCGCGCGCTCGGTCTGCCGGCCGTTGGCGGCACGCGCGGCATGCTGGACACCGCCGAGCCCGGCGACGAGGCCGTGATTGACGCCGACGAAGGCCAGCTCGTGCTGCGCCCCGAGGCGGAGGTACGCCAGGTCTATCTGCGCGCGATCGAAATCCAGACCGCGCAGCACGCCGGCTGGGCCGCGCTGCGCGGTCGCCCGGGCCGGACTGCCGACGGCCAGCCGGTGAAGTTGATGCTGAACGTCGGACTGAGCCTCGAGCTGGCTCAGCTCGACGCAGTGGGCGCTGATGGCATCGGATTGTTCCGCACCGAAATCGCGATGCTGGCGCGCGGTGCGGTCGCAGACGTTGCAGAACAAGCGGCGATTTATTCTCGGGTGCTGGATTCGGCCGCCGGTCGACCGGTGATGTTCCGCACGCTGGATCTCGGTGCCGACAAGCTGCTGCCAGGCACCGTGAGTCAGGAAGACAACCCTGCGATGGGTTGGCGCAGCCTGCGTATCGGCCTGGATCGACCAGCGCTGCTGCGTCGGCAATTACGCGCCCTGCTACTCGCCGCCGCGGGACGCAAGCTTTCCGTCATGTTCCCGATGGTTGCCACGGTGTCGGAGTTCCGTGCGGCGCGGGCCCTGCTTCTTGCCGAGGCGCGCCGTGTCCGCCCGGCGCCGGACCAATTAGAGATCGGCACGATGCTCGAGGTCCCGGCACTGATATGGCAGCTGCCCGAGCTCCTGAAGGACGCGGACTTCATCTCGATCGGCTCGAACGATTTGATGCAATTCCTGTTTGCGGCGGACCGAGGCACTTCGTCATTGTATGGCCGCTACGACCTGCTGTCGCAGCCTGTTCTGGATTTGTTGGACCAATTGCTGGTGACGGCACGGGCCGCTCGCGGCGGAATAGGGGTGCCCGTGTCGATTTGCGGCGAGGCGGCGTCCCGCCCGCTGGAAGCTCTGACGCTCGTCGGGCTCGGCCTCAGCACGCTGTCCATGCCCGCGGCCGCAGTGCTGCCGATCAAGGCGCTGCTTGCCGAACTGGATCTGGCGGCATTTCGTCCAGTTCTGTCCTCGATCCGCCGCGGCGGGGCCGGCGTGCCGAGCCTTCGCGAGCCAATTGCCACGTGGGCGCGCGAGCATGGCGTGCCGGTGTAACGCATTAGTCACGCGCCGCTGCGAGGTGGCATGGCGTTCGTACCGCAGGCGTGGTGAAAAATGAACTTCGTTTCCTTTGATCCCGCAAAGAGCATTCGACTGTGGGCGTGAAGAGAGTCAGTGTAGGGCGGTTGGCAAGAACACATCCGTTGGTTATGAAGCGCGCGGTTGCCTAACGGCTCCAAATTCGTAGATTGGCGCGCTTCTTACCGGTCGGGTCGGGTTGTGGGGAACAGGGCGACCGTGCAGCAGGATCGCAGGTCGAAGCTCGTGGATAGCCGAAGCATGATGTCCGTAACGGCGCAGGAGACGGCTGACCCGCCCGGGGCGCCGCGCGCAGGGGGCGATCTACGGGCAGCGCGCGAACGTCTCGGGTGGACGATCGAAATGGTCGCTGCCGAATTGCGAATACGCCGCCCGCATCTTGAGGCGCTCGAAGCCGGTCGTATCGACCTGTTGCCGGGCAATGCCTATGCGGTGGGTTTCCTGCGGACCTATGCCGCTTTACTTGGGCTCGATCCAGACGAGATCGCACGCCGTTTCAAGGCCGAGGCTGCGGAGGTGAACCGCCGGACCGAACTCGCCTTCCCGGTGCCTTTGCCTGAGCGCGGGATGCCGGCGGGCGCCCTGATCCTGCTCGGCGTTGTACTAGCAGTTGGTGCCTATGTCGGATGGTATCGTCTGTCCGGCGAAGGGAAGCTGCCGGCGGAGACGGTGATACCCGTGCCGCAACATCTTGCCCCGCTTGCGCAGCAGGCCACGCCGCCGGTCGCACCACCACCGGCGGCGGTGGCCAAATCCGTGCCGGCCGTTCCCGCGGCGGCACCCGCCGCCAGCTCAGCCTCCGCGGCACCGCCCAGCGTCGCCGCCGCCACGGCACCCGCCAGCGTCGCCACCGCAATACCTGCGACCTCGTCCCCCGCAGCCGCGCTGCCTTCTGCGACATCTGCGCCGTCACCGGCCGCGGCTTCGCCGGCGCTTGCAAGCGTGGCGCCCGCTCCGGCGCCAGCGCCCGCCGAGTTGGACGCGACCCCGCCGGTGCCGTCGGTGTCGCCTACCTCGGCAGCGGCGGCGCCGATACCGCCGTCCTCAGTGGCGCAGGCGGCCACCGCAGCGGCGGACCGGATCGTGATCCAGGCGACGGCGGATGCTTGGCTGGAGGTGCGTGATGCCAACGGCAACGTCCTGCTGAACCGCACCCTGCACCCGGGCGACACCTGGTCTGTGCCACAACAGGCGGGCCTGGTGTTTACCACCGGCAACGCCGGCGGCACCGTGCTGGTGGTGGACGGCGTTGCATCGCCCGCTCTCGGCAACTCCGGCGCAGTGCGGCGCGACCTGCCGCTCGATCCAGATCTCATCAAGGAGGGGAAGCTGGCCGCAGCTGCTGCCAGTTCGGTGCAGCCGACCAGCCTGCGGACCAACGGGCAGTAGTCAGGCGCGTCCTCACACCCCATTCTATGGCCAGGCGGCCGACCCAGGCCGGTGCGCCGCTGCGGGCAACACGGAGAGGAATCCGATGAGCTATCGGCCGTATCAGGAGATCGTCCGGCGGAAATCCCGCCGCGTCTATGTTGGCAAGGTGCCGGTGGGCGACGGCGCGCCGATCTCCGTGCAGACGATGACCAACACATTGACCACCGATGTTGAGGGCACCGTGGCCCAGATCCGCCGCTCGGAGCTGGCGGGCGTCGATATCGTCCGCGTCTCCTGCCCGGATCGCGAAAGCGCACTGGCGCTGAAGGACATCGTGCGCGAAGTGAACGTGCCGATCGTTGCAGACATCCATTTCCACTACAAACGCGCAATCGAGGCGGCCGACAGTGGTGCCGCCTGCCTGCGCATCAACCCTGGCAACATTGGCAGCGACGAGCGGGTCAAGGAAGTCATCAGGGCGGCGCGCGACCACGGATGTTCGATGCGCATCGGGGTGAATGCGGGTTCGCTGGAGAAGCACTTGCTGGAAAAATATGGCGAGCCGAATCCCGAGGCGCTGGTAGAGAGCGCGCTCTATCACGCAAATATTCTGCAGCAGCATGATTTCCACGACTTCAAGATCAGCGTGAAGGCGTCGGATGTTTTTCTGGCGGTGGCGGCTTATCAGCAACTTGCTGAAGTCTGCGACCACCCGCTGCATATCGGCATCACCGAGGCAGGCGGTCGGCGGATGGGTACCGTGAAGTCCTCGATCGGCCTCGGCTCGCTGCTGTGGGCCGGCATTGGTGACACGTTGCGCGTGTCGCTGTCCGATGAGCCAGAGGAGGAAGTGCGGGTCGGCTGGGACCTGCTCAAGGCGCTGGGGCTGCGGCATCGCGGCGTGAAGGTGATCTCCTGTCCGTCCTGCGCACGGCAGGGATTCAATGTGATCGAAACCGTGCGCACGCTGGAGGACCGGCTGGCGCATATTGAGACGCCGCTCACGCTTTCCATCATAGGCTGCGTGGTGAATGGCCCTGGCGAGGCGCTGATGACCGATCTGGGCGTCACCGGCGGCGGCGCCGGTCGGCACATGATCTATCGGGCAGGCAAGACGGACCACACGATCGCGGCCGGCGACATGGTGGAGCACATCGTTGAGCTGGTGGAAGCGAAAGCGGCGGAGCTGCGCGAGCGAAAAGAGACGGAGCAGCTTGCGGCGGAGTAGCCTCTGCCCTGCCACAATTACCAAATTATCAAGCCGTCCCATGGCAGCGCTGGCAGATGAGCGCCGCCAAAACTGCCATGAACCTGACTGCCAATTCGGCAACCGAGCGACCTCGGTGGCTACGACTATTTCACATACGTCGACCGGAGGCAGCGTTGGCACGATGAGCGCGACGAGCGCGTTCGGTCATCGCTGCGGCATGGCATCAGCCTTCTGAGCGTCTCCGTGCCACAGTTGGCCGACTGCGTCGGTCAGTTGAGCCCATGCAGGCACTGCGCCCCGTCGGCAAGGGGTGCCGTCACCTCATGCCTACATAAATCCGATTGGCGCCACCGACGCTTGGCAGCTCATTGACCGACGACGGCGGGCAGAGCTTCACGAAATTGGCACGGCGAGTGACCCGGCCAGCCGCACGAAGCCGAGGTCCGCCGGCAGGCCGTACCCGCGTCGTCGCTGCGATACCGCCGGCTCTGCACAGCGGCCGGCTTTCTCCGGTCCGTTGATGCGGCAGCAGAAGAAGTCGTCCGACCAGGGTTGCGCCCGCGGTGGTTGTCAGCGCGGCCGTCGCGTGACAAGAGGCGGCGATGCCTCCCGACGTCCCCGTCACGCGGCGAGCCAACGCCGGTCAGCCTTACGCCCCCGCGGCAACGGCCGGTGTCATACGCACCCCGCAAGTGGCGCCACGGCGGTCGCTCGTCCTGTCCGCCTGCATCATGGCAACATTCATGGCGGCTGTGGAGAGCACGATCGTCGCCACCGCCATGCCCACGATCATTGCCGACCTGGGCGGTTTCAATTTGTTCTCCTGGGTGTTCGCGGTCTACCTGCTAAGCCAGGCCGTCGCCATTCCGATTTACGGTCGCCTTGCCGACATTTACGGACGCAAGCGCATGTTCCATGCCGGCGCGGGCCTGTTTCTGGTCGGCTCCACCCTGTGCGGCTTCGCGCCGAACATGGTGTGCCTGATCTTGTTCCGCACGCTGCAAGGCTTCGGTGCCGGTGGCGTGCAGCCGATCGCTATGACGATCTGCGGGGACATGTACACGCCCTCGGAGCGGGCGCGGGTGCAGGGTCTCATCTCCTCGGTGTTCGGCGTCGCCGCGGTGGCAGGACCATCACTCGGCGCATTTCTGGTGCAGCATGTCGGTTGGGCGACCGTGTTCTGGGTCAATCTGCCGATCGGCGCGGCGGCACTGACGATGATCTCGGTCTTCCTGCATGAGCACATAGAGAAGCGCTCGCATCAGGTGGATTATCTGGGATCGCTGCTGATGATGCTCGCGATCGTCTCGTTAATGGTACTGTTGGTGCAGGGTGCCTCGCTGTCGCGTGGCGTCGCAATCGGCTCAGGCGCGCTGGGCGTGGTGTTGTTGCTTGCGCTGATGGCGCACGAGGCGCACACGCGCGAGCCGATGCTGCCGTTGGAGCTGTGGCGCGACCGGGTGATCGTGGTTGGCAGCCTCGGCGGAGGGCTGGCCGGCGCGGTGATGATGGGCGTATCAGCGTTCCTGCCGTCGTACGTACAAGGCGCCTTGGGCCGCACGCCGATTGTCGCCGGCCTGGTTCTAGGCGCGATGTCAGTGACTTGGGCGTTAGCGAGCATTTTCGCCGGTCGTCTGATGGACCGTACCAGCTATCGCGTGAGCGCCATTCTGGGTTCATTGGCTTTGCTTGCCGGATCGCTCGTGCTTGTCACGCTGACCCCAACACGCGGGGTTCCCTGGGCCACCGCAGGCTCGCTGGTGATGGGCGTGGGAATGGGGCTGTGCAACACCGCGTTCATTGTGTCGATCCAGGCTGCGGTGCCCTGGCGACAGCGCGGCGCAGCGACGTCATCCTGCTTGTTCCTGCGCTTCATAGGTCAGGCGCTGGGAGCGGCATCGTTCGGTGCTGTGCTGAATGCGACGCTGCTGGCGCGCGCGCCGGACGCGGTAGGCCAGATGAACAGACTGCTGGAACCGCAATCACGTGCAGCGCTTGGCGTGGCGGAACGCGACCGGTTGATCGGCCTGGTCGCTGCGGGCATGCACAATGCGTACTGGTTGGCGTGCGGCCTGTCGGTGGTGTTACTGCTGCTGGTGCTGCGGATGCCGGCGCGCCTGAGCCCGTCGCAGCAGACGTTGCTGAGGTAAGTCCTTCTGTCATTGTGAGGCCCACCATGCTGCTCGGCATTCATCTGCCGCATATCGGCCGCAAGTCCGGTCCCAGCGCGATCCGCCGCGCCGCAGAGCAAGCGGAGGCACTCGGGTTCGCGGACGTGTGGGTCAGCGAGCACATCATCGTGCCGAAGGGGGCCCCCTATCCGCCGTCGCCGAATTTCTGGGATCCGGTCCTGACGTTGACCTGGGCCGCAGCATGCACGACGCGGGTGAAGTTGGGAACCAGTGTGCTGGTGTTGCCGATGCGGCATCCGCTGCCGCTGGCGAAGGAACTGGCGACGCTGCAGAACTTGTCCGAGGGCCGGTTAATCCTCGGCGCTGGCGTTGGCTGGATGGAGCCGGAATTCAACGCGCTCGGCGTGCCATTCCGCGAGCGTGGCCGGCGCATGGATGAAGGTATTGCTCTGATGCGCGCGGTTTGGAGTGAGGACCCCGTCACCTTCCCGACCAAGTGGATTCCTGCAGTGGTGCACGAAATGCGGATGCAGCCGCAGCCGTGCGCGCCGATCCCGGTCTGGATCGGCGGCTCATCGAATGCCGCAATCACGCGTGCGCTGCGGCTTGACGGCTGGCATGGCAGCCGTGTTGCGCCAAATGAAGCCGCAGCGATTGTGAAGCGATTGCGTGCGGTGCGGCCGGACCCCGCGTTCACGATCTCATTGCGCGTGAGTTGCACCGCGGAGAACGTCGACGATCTGCGCGACAGGCTGGCCGCATATCGCGATGCCGGAGTGCAGCACGTGTTGGTGGCGCCGGAAGACCGCGATCTCGAGACTTATCTAGCGACTGTGGAGCAGGTGTGGCGGGGCTGGGCGGGGCTGTGAGCCGGTTTGTCGCCGAAGTCGACTGTGGCGTGCGCCCGGAGTGGATCGATGCCAACGGGCACATGAACCTTGCTTACTATGTCGTTGCCTTCGATCTGGCGACCGATGCGCTGTACGATGTTTTGGGCATTGGCCAGGCGTACCGCGACACGACGCCCTATTCCTGTTTCACGGTGGAGACTCATACGCTCTACGAGCGCGAGATGCTGGTTGGCGAAACGCTGCGTGTCGGGGCGCAGGTGCTAGCGCGAGACGACAAGCGCCTGATCTACTTCCACGAGATGTTCCACAGCGAGACCGGCGAGCGCGTCGCGGCGCAGGAACTGCTGGCATTGCATATCGACATGCGGGTGCGCCGGGTGACGCCATTTCCGCAAGACCGACGGGCGGCAATTGACGCCGTGCTGCGCCAGCGCGAAGGAATGCCGCTGCCGAAAGGAGCGGGACGGCGGATTGCGCTGGAACGCCTGACATTCGGTTAGCGCCGCCACCGGTTAACCCCGAGGATTGCGGCCCAGAAGCCTGCCCCGGCGGAAGCAGCCATGCGCGCAAAACCTCACGCGGCAGGCCTCGTTCTGGTGCTAGTGGCCTGCGAGCCGCTAACGAGCTGAAGAGAATGATGCTAAATCCGGCAGTTGGCAGCGGCCTCCGGACGTTAAGTGTTTGATCCCAGGTCAGAATCTCGCGAATGAAACAACCACGGAGCAGTTGGACGATAGCCAACGATTCCAACACGTTAGGCTTCAACTGCCTTTTTTAGGCTGAAGCGCCATGGGCAGGCTTCGTCGCATGCTTCACATCGGGCGAGTGCGCCAACTGCCTCCGGCACGCAGGTTATTTCCGCTCATTCTGAAAATGCTCCAGGCGTTTCGGTTGGCGGCCTACCACTCCCGTGCACTATCGTGGTAGAGTCATATCAACCTGTGCGGCCTTAGTGAGTCGCACTGGCGCGCTGCTTCAAGCGGCGCGCCTCTCGTATTCCGGCAAGACATGGCCGAGAACTCGAACACGGCCACTCCGGACGGATGGCCCTTGTGCTCGTCACAAATCGCAGGCCGCCG
>JASHVB010000844.1 GCA_030039695.1 Acetobacteraceae bacterium | reverse complement strand
GAAGCGACCATCGGATAGCGTCCGCCCGGCACGTAACATCCCACGCTGGCGACGGGAATATTGCGATGACCGAGCCTCACACCGGGCAGTGTTTCAACTTCCACATCGCGCAGCGCGCTCTTCTGGACTTCGGCGAAGCGGCGGATCTGCGACTGGGCGAATTTGATGTCCTCGATCACCTGGACCGGCAAGGTGTTAATCAGGTGCTGGATTTCGGCTGCGGACAGGCGGAACGATTCAGGCTCCCACTTGTCGAACTTCGCTGACAGCTCCCGGACCGCCACGTCGCCTCGCGCGGCGATGTCATCGAGGATCGCTTCAACGGTCTGCCGCACCTTGCGGTCGGCTTCCAGCCTTTCCGTTTCGGAAGCACCTTTCTTCAGATAGCGGATCATCGCGAGAAGCCCTTTGCTGTCCGTCATCCGCGGCCGCCAACGCGCCGCACCGCGATATCTAGCATAGCCACTCGATCCGTGCGGATGAAGCCGGCGGCAATCACCGCACCGGATGCGAGCAACCCGGCCGAGATGGTGAAAGCGTCGGCAATGCCGGATCCGCTGCTCGCGATCAGTGAGCCGAACAAGGCAACGCCAATCGCACCGCCGGCCTGGCGCGCCGAATTCAGGACGCCAGAGGCAATACCGGCGCGGGAGCGTGGGACCGTGCCGAGCACCACCGTGGTCATGATCGGCACGGCGAGACCGATGCCGAACGGCAGCAGAAGCAGGCCGGGCAGAAGCGCATCGTATGCAGTCATCGCGCCGATATTCCGCAGCAGCCATGCGCCGGTGGAACCGATCAGCAACCCCCCTGCGATGATCACCCGCGGTGACAGGCGGTCGGCCAGGCAGCCTGCGGCGATGTTGGCCGCGAACACGGCGACCGCCAGCGGCAACAGTGCGACCCCGGTAAGCAATACCGAGAGGTGATGGGTCTGCCGGAAGTAGAGCGCAAGTACAAACAACCCGCCATACACGGCCAGATTCAGCAGAAATCCCACCAGCGTCGCAGCCGCAAAGGCAGATTGGCGGAAGAATACCAGCGGCAACATCGGCTGACTGGATGCACGCTCCGTTGCGATAAAGGCGCCGAACCCAACTGCGGCCAGCACTGAGGCCGCGCAAACGAACGGCGAGGTCGGACCGAGGGGCCCGGCCTCGATCACCGCCGCGGTCAGGCCGAAGAGACTAACTGTCGCCAGCACCTGGCCCACCCCGTCGGCACCCCCAGGATGCACCGGCGCTTCGTCTACAAATCGATGGGCAAAAATCATTCCGCCCGCAGCGACGGGTAGATTCACGAAGAAGATGCTGCGCCAGCCAAACGCGGTGATGAGCACTCCCCCCAGTACCGGGCCAAGCGCCAGACCGATACTGCCGGCCGCGGTCCACAGGCTGATAGCACGGGCTCGTGCCGTAGCATCACCGCGCGTCGCGTGGTTGAGCAATGCGAGCGAGCATGGAACGAGCGCCGAAGCGCCGATGCCCTGCACCACACGCGCGGCGATGAGAACCGCGGCGTCCGGTGCCAGGCCACAACCGAGCGAGCCGAGCAGAAACAGCGCCATGCCGCCAACGAACGTCCGGCATGCTCCGACGCGGTCGCCGAGCGCGCCGGCCGACAGCAGCAGCGAGGCGAAGACCAAGGCGTATGAATCTACAATCCACTGCAGACCGGTAACGCCCGCGCGAATGCTGTCAGCGATGCTGGCGAGTGCGACATTCACGATCGACACGTCGAGTTGAACCAGCAGGAATCCGAGGCTCATCGTCAGTGTGGTGATCAAGAGATTCGAGCACATGATTTTCATCCCCGGCGATGCGCCGATGATCATGCTGATCGAGATTCGCCTTGTCCCGTGTGGATCATTCGGTCGTGGCCGAAGCATCCGAGGGTGCAATGCACGCGTTTGGTTCGTAGATTCGCGCCGCGTTCAAACGAGAAGGAGAACGATATGCCGACCCAACACGACGGCCAGCTGGCATTCACGGTGGTGTGGGAGGTGCGAGACGGCAAAGCCGATGCCGCAGCGGATATCATCGCGCGCTTCCTGCCTGAGGCGCGCAAGGAACCGGGTCTGGAACTGTTGATGATCAATCGTAGCACCGCCAACCCGTCGCACTTCCTGTTCTATGAAGTGTTCCGCGACGTGGCCGCATTCGAAGCGCACCAGCAGACACCGCATTTTCGGACGATGATCCTCGAGGAAGCCCTGCCGCTGCTTAGCAAGCGTGAGCGGGTGCAGTACCTGCCGCTGTAACTAACCGTGCCGCGAGGCGAGAAAGTCGCGGCGCGACGCGTCGCGGGCGAGGTCGCTACATGCAGAATCGCAGCACCTCAGATGGCGCTGCGCGGTAACTGCTCCCGCGCAAAGCGCGGGAGCAGTTACTTCATTCCGCGGTCCAGCCTCCATCCACCACCAGCGCAGTCCCTGTGATCAGCGTCGCCGCGTCGGATGCAAGAAATACCACGGCTCCCATCAGATCCTCCACGTTGCCCAACCGCCCCAGCTTGATACGTCGCAGCACGTCGTCGCGAAACGCACGATCTTCAAAGAATGGTCGAGTGAGCGGCGTATCGATGAATGTCGGGCCAATTGAATTCACCCGCACGCCGTGTGGCGCGAGATCGATCGCCATCGCCTTGGTCAGGCCCTCGATGCCATGCTTCGTCATGCAGTAGACGGTACGCCGCGCACCGCCGACGTGGCCCATCTGCGACGACAAATGGATGATGGAGCCGCGCACGCCGGCTCCAACCATCCGCCGTGCCACCGCTTGTGCCACGAAAAACGCCGCACGTTCGTTCAGTACGGTGATAGCGTCGTAGTCCTCTTCGGTAACGTCCAGGAACGAACGTGGCCGGTTGGTACCGGCATTGTTCACCAGCACATCGAACGGAGCCTGTGCCACAATCGCCGTACGGACCGCCGTGGTATCCGTCACGTCCAGCACCAGTGGCTCCGCGCTACCGCCGTCGGCATCAATTTCCGCCGCCACCGCTGCAATCTCAGCCGCGGTGCGCGCCACTAGCACGACATGCGCGCCCGCTTGCGCCAAAGCAGCCGCGCACGCCACGCCGATGCCGCGACCGGCGCCGGTGACCAAGGCGCGCCGGCCGTCCAGCCGCAGCGACGGCGTGCGCGGCAGCGTCATCGCGACAGCACTTCGAGGCTCTGCCGGTTTGTCGTCGGTCCCAGAATGCCGACCGACAACACAATCACCAGCATGGCCAGCGCGATCATGGTGAACACGCCGGCTGCGCCATACAGCGACAGCAGGAATGTCACGGCATACCCGACCAAGATCGAGCTAACCCGGCTCCAACTGAAGGTGAAACCGACGGCCTGGGCGCGAATGCGCGTAGGGAACAGCTCAGCGGCGTACGGATGAAAGATGCTGATCAGCCAGTTGGTGCACAACGACACCAGCGCGCCAAATAGCAGGATCAGTCCGTCAGAGCGCGCCTGCGAGAACAGTAGGCCGAACACGCCGATGCCGATGGCGGTACCGACAAGTTGCCATTTCCGCTCGACATGTTCTGCGAACAGCAGCCCGAGTCCGGCGCCAACCGGCGCGAGCAGCGCGATCAAAGCGGTGAACGCCAGAGAGTGCGCAATGGCAAAGCCCTCGTGCACCAGCATGATCGGCACCCACGTAATAAAACCGAATGCAGCTATCGTCTGGCAGAACTGAAAAAGCGACAGCATGATCGTGCGGCGGATGTAGAGCGGGCTGAACATCTCGGTCCACGCACCCCGCGCGAGGATCGGCTCGACGTGGTCCAGATCGGGTGCTGGCAAGTCGCGGCCGAGTTCGGCGCGTACGCGATCCTCCATCGCGCGCATTGCTGCGTCGGCTTCGCCGTGGCGGCCATGCGTCTGCAGCCAGCGTGGGGACTCAGGAATACCGCGTCGGATAAACCAAACGAACACGCCGCCGAGCGCCCCTATGATCACGACCCAGCGCCACCCGCTGAGACCAAGCACGACATGCGGCACCAGCGCCCACGACAGGAACAACGCGATCGGGCCAGAGGTCAGCACGATCAGGATGCCGAACGCCATGTAGCGGCCTCGCCAATGGCGCGGTGTGATCTCGGAAATGAACGAGTCATTGTTGATGAGCTGCACGCTGATGGCGAAGCCGGCGATGAAGCGTAGGATGTCAATGACGACAGCGGAATTCTGCAACGCAGTCAGGAATATCGCGAGCGAATAGACCAGCATCGACCACGTGAACGTGGAGCGCCGCCCAAACCGGTCGGAGATCCAGGTGAACAGAAACGCACCGACAAACATCCCCAGAAAGAACGACGCGAGGAACGTCGCGAAGCTGTTCCACGCGAACGCGCCGGCAGCGGTCGCCGTGAAAATGTGCCTGGTCAGGCCGAGCGAAATGCCACCCGGCATGGCGAATTCATAAAACTCGAACCAACCGCCGACAGCGATCAGCGCCACAAGCTGCACGAAATACCGCGACGGCGGCAGTCGATCCAACCTAGCAACAATCGACGCCGTACTCGCGTTTGCATCCATTTATAAGTCCCTTACCCCATTTAATTAGTCCCGTACCCAGAAGAAGGGCGCAACGCGCGCAGCGTCGGACTAGCCTGGCAATACTTCGTCCAAATGCCACTCCTCGGCTGATGCGCCCGCCAGAGCCTGGATACGCTCCTCGTCCGCGCCGAGTTCCGCCGCCCGGCCGGAGTAGACGATCTCACCGTTCTCGAGCACGTACGCGTCGTCGGCGATTTCCAACGCAACGCGCACATTTTGCTCCACCAGCAGCACGGATATGCCCTCGGT
>JASHVB010000843.1 GCA_030039695.1 Acetobacteraceae bacterium | reverse complement strand
ATCGTCGCCAATATGCCGAACGCGCTGGCGTCATTGCTGGATCTTGGCCGCACCGGTGCGCTCTCGCCGTTCTTCATCCTGGCGTTCCTGGTGCTCGCGGTGGCCACGATCACCTTCATCGTGTTCATCGAGCGCGCACAGCGGCGCATCCACGTGCAGTACCCCAAGCGCCAGGTCGGCAACCGTATGTTCGGCGGCGACGCGACGCACATGCCGCTGAAGATCAACACGCCAGGCGTGATCCCGCCGATCTTCGCCAGCTCGCTGCTGCTGATTCCCGCGACAATCGCCGGGTTCTCGGGCGGTGCTGGGCCGGCCTGGGTTCAGACCATTTCCACCTGGCTCGGCCAGGGTACGCCGCTCTACATGCTGCTGTATGCGGGAATGATCATCTTCTTCTCGTATTTCTACACGGCCGTTGTGTTCAATCCGGAGGAGACCGCTGACAATCTGAAGAAATACGGCGGCTTCATTCCTGGCATCCGCCCCGGCAGCGCCACGGCGGAGTATTTCGACAAGGTGCTGACCCGTCTCACCACGGTTGGTGGCCTTTATCTTGTCGCGGTCTGCCTGCTCCCGCAGGTGCTGATCACCGATTACAACCTGCCGTTTTATTTCGGTGGCACCTCGATCCTGATCGTGGTCTCGGTTACCATGGACACGGTCACGCAGATCCAGTCACATCTGCTGGCACACCAGTACGAAGGGCTGATCCGCAAGGCGCGGGTGAGGGGGAAACGTTGAACCTTGTTCTTCTGGGGCCTCCCGGTGCAGGGAAGGGCACGCAGGCGAAGCGCTTGCAGGACCGCTACGGAATCGCACAGATATCCACGGGCGAGATGCTGCGCGCTGAGGTCGCCGCCGGCTCCAAGATCGGCCATGAGGTGAAGGCGGTGATGGAAGCCGGGCAGCTTGTCTCGGATGACATCCTGATCGGTCTGCTGCGCTCACGCATCGAGCGACCGGATGCGGCGAGGGGCTTCATCCTGGACGGCTTCCCGCGGACAGTACCGCAGGCCGAGGCACTCGACCGGATGCTGGCGGAGAAGGGCAAGAAGCTGGATGCAGTGATCGAGTTGAAGGTGGACGACGCCGCATTGGTGGACCGTATCGCCGGCCGGTACACCTGCGCACGTTGCGGTGCTGGCTATCATGACCGCTTCCAACGGCCTCGCGTGGCAGGCGTCTGCGACGTTTGCGGCGGAACCGAGTTCACCCGCCGCGCCGACGACAACAGCGAGACGGTGGCCGCGCGGCTCGATGCTTACCACACACAGACGGCGCCGCTGCTGCCGCACTATACCGCACAGGGGACACTGCGGTCGGTGGATGGCATGGCGGACATCGACGACGTGGCGCGGCAGATCGACACCGCGCTCGAAGCAAGGCCTGCCTGAGCGGTGGATGCCCTGGCGCCGGGCGCGGATCCCACTGATGGGGCGCCTTTCACCGGGGCGTGCGGTTCGGGTGATACACTCGGGCGCGGCAGGATCCGCGGCCGGACCTCGACGAGAGGGGCGCGGTGCGGCGCGGGACTGATGGAATAGGTTGGGGCCCACCAGGCCCGCTCGGCAACGGCCGTGATCGCGGTGGCGAACCTCGCCGGCACACCGGCCCGGTTGGCCGAGTGGCGCGCGGCGATGCGTACGAAGCGGACCGGCAGCGCTGGTCGGCAATGTTGGCGGGCGGTGCTGTCAACGGGGCGCGCCCTACCTGACCGCACGGGCTGGATGACGCGAGGGCGCCCCGTGCCGACCCGAGCCCCGAGCGGTCGGCGAACGCGGTCGGTGGACCAGGTCCCGGCGCCGCCCTCGTGAGACGCAGCGCACCGTTGCCCGCGTTGCAGGCCTCAGTCAAACTGAACCGCGCCGTCAGGTCGTTGCAGCCGATCCAGACCTCGCTGGTGTCCGGCTCGGTCTGCCGCCGCGGCCGCGCTGGCGGCCCATCCCAGGTCGCGGAAGCGGACCGGCGATGCGCGCGCCGTATGGCTATGGCGCATTTGCGCCACCATATCTGCGCGGCGTCGTCGCGCGATCTTGATCGGGCCGCGTTGACTCTTGGGGGCCGGTCGGTTAAGTCCCGCGCTTCTGGTGCACCCCCCAGGCGGGGGGCGTTGCGCCTGCGCGAGTTTTCCCCATACGGGGTCATCGAAATCGCCCGGTCGCCGTGCCGGGCCGACAGGAGTTACAGGGCGTGGCGCGTATTGCCGGCGTGAACATCCCGACCAACAAGCGAGTGACCATCGGCCTGCGCTACATCTACGGCATCGGCCCGACCAAGGCCGCCGAGATCTGCGGCAAGCTCAACATCCCCGACGACCGTCGGGTTAACCAGCTCTCCGATGAGGAGGTGCTGCGCATCCGCGAGCTGATCGACCGCGAATACCAGGTCGAGGGCGACCTGCGACGCGAGGTCGCCATGAACATCAAGCGGCTGATGGACCTGGGCTGCTATCGCGGCCTGCGGCACCGCCGCGGCCTGCCGGTGCATGGCCAGCGGACCCACACCAACGCCCGCACCCGCAAGGGCAAGGCGGTGCCGATTGCCGGCAAGAAGAAGGTGACCAAGTAGGTCGCTTCGCCATCACCCGCTTCACCAGTGCTTCGCCGGCCCCGTTTCCGGGCCGGCATGAATTCGGAACAGGACCAAAATAGATGGCGAGAGCAGCCACCTCCACGGCGCGTCCCCGCAGGAAAGAACGGAAGAATATCACGTCCGGCGTCGCGCATGTGGCGGCGACGTTCAACAACACGGTGATTACCATCACCGACGCCCAGGGCAACGCGATCGCCTGGTCGTCGGCCGGCAGCCAGGGTTTCAAGGGCAGCCGCAAATCGACGCCTTATGCGGCGCAGGTGGCCGCGGAGGATGCGGGCAAGAAGGCCCGCGAGCATGGGATGGAGACGCTGGAGATCGAGGTCAGCGGGCCCGGTTCGGGTCGCGAGAGCGCGCTTCGGGCGCTCCAGGCGGTGGGCTTCGCGGTCACCGCCATCCGCGACATGACGCCGATTCCGCATAACGGTTGCCGGCCGCGGAAGCGCCGGCGCGTCTGATTCGAGGCCGGAGCGGGACGGCGCCCGCGCCGGTTGCTGCATGCAGCACATGAACCGTGCCGCCGCGCGGTTCCAGAGGTTATTGAGACCATGGCCATCCGACAGAACGCAGTCATTCAGCGAAACTGGCAGTCCCTGATCAAGCCGGAGAAGCTCGAGGTCGAGCCCGGCGCTGATCCATCGCGCATGGCGACAGTCGTCGCCGAGCCGCTGGAGCGCGGATTCGGCATGACGCTGGGCAACGCGATCCGTCGCATTCTGCTGTCGTCGCTGCAAGGTGCGGCAGTGACCGCGGTGCAGATCGACGGCGTGCTGCACGAGTTCAGCAGCATTCCCGGCGTGCGCGAGGACGTCACCGACATCGTGCTGAACATCAAGCAGCTCGCGTTGCGCATGCACGGCGAGGGGCCGAAGCGGATGACGCTGACGGCAACCGGCCCCGGCGAAGTGCGTGCCGGCCAGATCCAGGCCGGGCACGACATCGAAATCATGAACCCCGAGCTGGTGCTGTGCACGCTGGACGACGGCGTCAAGCTGGGCATGGAGTTCACCGTCAATCTCGGCAAGGGCTATGTCCCGGCGGCGGCGAACCGGCCGGAGGATGCGCCGATCGGGCTGATCCCGGTCGATGCCATCTATTCGCCGGTGCGACGCGTGTCGTACCGCGTCGAGCCGACCCGCGTCGGCCAGGTGACCGACTACGACAAGCTGCTGCTCACGGTGGAAACCAATGGCGCGGTGACGCCGGAAGACGCGGTGGCGCTGGCGTCGCGCATTCTGCAGGACCAGTTGCAGCTCTTCATCAACTTCGAAGAGCCGCAGCAAATCCGCGCCGAGGAACCGGAAGACAACCTGCCGTTCAACCGCAACCTGCTGCGCAAGGTGGACGAACTGGAGTTGTCGGTGCGTTCGGCGAACTGCCTGAAGAACGATAACATTGTCTATATCGGCGACCTCGTGCAGAAGTCCGAGCAGGAAATGCTGCGCACGCCGAACTTCGGGCGGAAGTCGCTGAACGAGATCAAGGAAGTGCTGACGTCGATGGGGCTTTCGCTCGGCATGACGGTGCCGGGCTGGCCGCCAGAGAACATCGAGGACCTGGCGAAGCGGCTGGAAGAGCCGTTCTGATCCGGGTTCAAGGGGGACTGAACTATGCGTCACGGTATTGCCGGTCGGAAGCTCGGCGTCACCTCCAGCCACCGCCAGGCCATGTTCCGCAACATGGCCGCGGCGCTGATCAAGCACGAGCAAATCACGACGACCCTGCCGAAGGCGAAGGAATTGCGGCCGGTGGCAGAGAAGCTGATCACGCTCGGCAAGAAGGGCGGCATGGCAAACCGGCGCCTGGCCTACGCGCGGCTGCGTGATGATGTCATCGTCGACAAGCTGTTTGGTCCGCTGGCGGACCGTTACCGCGGCCGCGCTGGCGGCTATTGCCGCGTGCTGAAGGCAGGTGTGCGTTATGGCGATGCGGCGGACATGGCCGTGATCGAGCTGGTCGACCGCGATGTTGGCGCCAAGGGTCTGGACAGCGGGCCGGTGCAGACCGCGGAGACCGAAGAAGAGGCGGCACCGGCCGCGGCATAACGCCCGCGCCATTCGCCGGCGCGGCAGGAAACGGATCGTCGACGAAGCTGCTGCTACTGCGAACAGCGATGCAATCAGGCCAGCACGTCGCTGACCTGAATGATCGGCTTGACGTTGGTAAAGTTGGCGATATCCCCGACGATCTCTTTGCCGTGCTGTGCCATGGCTTGCTGCACCGCATCGGTCGATTCGAAGGTCAGCAGCGCGATCACCGAGTAAGTCGCGGCGCCGCCTTCTGGCGCGCCAACGCCCCGCAGTACCTTCACCTCGCGCAGCCCCAACGCGCGCCACCGTTCGCCGACCATGGGAACGTGCTTCTCGAGATAATACGGCATGTCGAACCTGGCATCGGCAGTTGCCGGGTACATGACGCTGACGACGACCATGGCTCGTTCCTCCCTCTGCCACCCATCGCCGCTTTGCTGCGACGCGATAGGATCCTAGTCGATCGGGTTCGCCGGACGCCAGGGCGTCGCCAGCAGATGTGACCGCCGTTGTAGCGCAGGGTGGGTGCCCCGTGCTTTCACGGCAAACCCACCGGCGGTGCGTGGTGCGATTGAGCGTTGGAGCCTGCCAGCCTCACGCGCAACGCCGCACGCGGTGTTGCCCGCCGCTGCCGGATCTGAGCCTGGTCGCATTGCCGCCGCCTGCTCGCGCGCGCACAGTCCCGGACATGCCGGCGCACACCGACATCGTCGTGGAGGGCTGGGTCTCGCGGCTGCCGCGTGCCTGGCTGCCCTATCTGCTGCTTGCACGCCTCGATCGCCCGATCGGCATCTGGCTGCTGTTCTTGCCTGGGCTCTGGGGCATTCTGTTGTCTGGGCCGCCACCCGCGGACGCGATCCGCCTGACTGCGCTGTTTGCCGTCGGCAGCCTCGTGATGCGCGCCGCCGGCTGCGTGGTGAACGACT
>JASHVB010000107.1 GCA_030039695.1 Acetobacteraceae bacterium | reverse complement strand
CCTGGTTCGTCCAGGTCACCGTAGTGCCCACCTCCACCGTCAGTGTTTTCGGCGTGAACGCGAAGCTATGGATGGTAATATTTGCGCCATCGGCCGCGCGCGGGGCGCGCACCGCAAGCGTCGCGATCACGCCGGCACCCGCACCGAGCGCGGCGCGTAGTATCTCTCGCCGGGCCCTGCAGGCCGGCCGCACAAAGTCCGTCATGCTGGCCATCCCTCAGCCGCCCAGCGGCGTCGCGACCAGTGCCAGCGGCGCGTTTGAGGACACCAGGCTGACCTGGGCGATGCCAAGGTAGCGGCGCAACTCGCCGGGAGGCACGGTCATCGGTCCCGGCGTGTTCGCTGTGCCCGGCGCCGGCTGCGGAAACGCCGTAGACCGCGCGGTGTGGAATGCGACGTGTCCTTCCACCTTCTGAAGGACCTGGTGGATGTGGCCGTTCAGCACCGTCACCGAGCCGAAACGCTTCAAGTAGCTCAGCGCCTGCGCGCCATCTGCTGTGCCCCACCCCCAGTCCTTGTAGACGATCCATAGCGGAATATGCGCCATCACCACGATGGGCGTGCTGGCCGACAGGTGCTCCACATCGTCTTCCAGCCACTCCAATTGCTCGTGGCCGAGCTTGCCGAGGCCGCTGTCCGCTTGGTCCACTACGTTGACCAGGCCGATGAAATGCACTCCGCCAGCGTCGAAGCTGTACCAGCCGTCGCCTTTCGTGGCTTTGCCGAAACGGTTCAGATAAGATTTGCCGTTCTCCGCCAGGACGTCGTGCTCGCCCGGCACGGTGTGAACGGTGAGGTTCGTCTCTTTCATCAGCTGTTGCGCAGTATCGAACTGCACCGGCTTCGACAGATGCGTGATGTCGCCGGTGTGGATCATGAAAGCTGGCCGCTGCGACAGCGCCATCACGTCATTCAACGCTTCCTTCAACGTGTCCGTGGTGTGCGGATTGGCCACCTTGTCGAAGCCGAGATGGCTGTCGCTGATCTGCACGAAGTGGAAGCCTTCAGTCGCGGCGTCCGCGCTGTCGATCAGCCGCCCGCGCGGCACACCGCCGGCGATGCTCCAGACCACCGCGCTGCCCGTCCAGGTCATGCATTTGAGAAAGAACCGGCGGTCGGTGCCGCTTGGATCATTTTTCATGCCACACTCCTGCTTCCGGGGCCGCCCGCCGGCCCCGATGACGCTCTTACCGAAACTCGCGCCGCGCTATTCCGGTGGAATGGGATTTTTCGGGTGCCGGGAATAAGATTCCCGCCGACCCGGTCTTGCATGTCGATGCCAGCGACAAGGGATTGAAGTTGCCTCACGATGAGCGGCGGCGGCGATTCGAGGTGCTATGCATGCCGCACCTCGACGCTGCGTACAACCTGGCGCGCTGGCTGACCGGCAACAGCGCAGACGCCGAGGACGTGGTGCAGGAGGCCTATCTGCGCGCGTACCGGTATTTCGACGCTTGGCGTGGAGGCAATATTCGCGTGTGGCTGCTGACGATCGTACGGAACAGCTTCATCACGTGGGTGAAGGAGAATCGCAGCGGCCGGCTGGTGTTTCGTGCCGACACGCCAACCGACGACACCGCCGCCACCGAGGACACCGCCTGGGCCACCGCACCGCGGGATCCGGAATCACTGTTGCTGGAGCGCATCGACAGCCAGACGCTGGCGCGGTTGATGCAGCGCCTGCCGGCTGAGTATCGCGAGGTGCTGCTGCTCCGCGAAGTGGAGGACCTTGCCTACAAGGAGATTGCGGCCGTCATCGACGTGCCGATCGGAACAGTGATGTCGCGCCTGTCGCGCGCACGTCTGGCGCTGCGCAAGCTGTGGGATGGGGCTCAACAGGCGGAGGCGGCCAATGGCGTGTGACCGCTATCGCCGGCTGCTGCCGGCGCTGTCCGACCGCGAACTTGGCCCGCTGCGACGGTTCCTGGTGGCGCGGCACATCACGCGCTGCGCCGCGTGCGCGACCCAGCTGGAGGAACTGGAAGCGATGCGGACCGCGCTCCGCACCCGCCTGACGTATCATCGCGCGCCACCCAGCCTGGCTGCGCGCATCGGCTCCGTGCTGCCGCGCGAGGCGCCGCCCGCCGAGCTGGCGCGGCGCCGGTTGGCCGTGCCGGCGTGGGGGTTCGTCGGTGGCGGGCTGGTTGGCGCTCTGACCGGTGTCACGCTGACCCTCGGGGTGCTGGGCTGGCGTCCGTCGAGCGCGGACGGCACATTGCAGGGAGTGATCGACAGTCAGGTTCGCGCGCAGATGGCGGACCACCTGACCGACGTGCCGACCAGCGACCAGCACACGGTGAAGCCGTGGCTGTCCGCGCGGCTGCCGGTTTCCCCGCCGGTGCCAGACTTGAAGGACGTTGGCTTTCCGCTGGTCGGCGGACGAGAGGATTACATCGACGGCCACCCGACTGCGGTCGTGGTGTACCGACACGACAAGCACGTGGTGAACCTGTACGCCTGGGCGGCGCCGGCGTCGGCGAACACGGGGTTCCGCACGGCGCGAAGCCAGGGGTTCAATGTCGTGGCGTGGCGGCAGAGCGGTATTGCGTATCATGCCGTGTCGGACTGCGAGGCGGCCTCGCTAATGAAGTTCGCGCGCGGCATCGAACGTGCCGCGGCGGGTAGTTGACCGCGCTTCGCAACGACCCGGGACGCCGTCACGATCAGAACGCCTTCGGTGCGCTACGCGCAGCATGTCCGCTGCCATCAGCGGCGCGAAGACCATGTGGTCGCGCGGGCCTCGAGTCGGCCCGGAAAGCGCACGGGCTGTCTGGGGGGTGAGGGATCTGCAGCCGCAAAGCGACAAGGCCCCGCGGGATCAACCGAGCCTGCAGCTCGCGCGCGATAGCCACGACATCAGACAGCTGGCCGTGCGGTGTTTGGTGGCGATGTTCGATGCCGACGCGGCGCACACGAAGACAGCGTTTCCGTCGTCGGCAATCGCCGCACGTGCGCCAGGCGACGGCGCCTCGTCTTCGGCACCCGATCAGCAGAATACCTGGGTGTTGCGGGGGAGCGACCATGGGCATTGCGTCCGGGTGGGGATCTCGTGGCTCGGTGAAGTCGGCTGACCTCCGCTTTCCGGCAGGGCGGGCTTGCCGTCATCTGCCTGGTGCCTAAGAGAGCTGGATCTCGACCTTTGCCGTCCGACACCCGAACGGTTTCATCGCGGTCGGGTCAGCCGATACCCTGGCCAGGGCCATGCAATGCAGGCGGAGGGCTATGCTAGCAGCCGTCGCACGATCGCGCCCAACTCGCAAAAATCCTGTGCCACCGCCGTGGCGCCTTCGGCCATCGCTGGCACGCCGTAGCCCCAGCGACAGAACACGCACGGCACGCCGGCGCCGCGGGCTGCCAACACGTCGTTGCGGTGATCGCCCGCCATCACCGCCTCATCCGGCGCCCCACCCGCCGTGCGCAAGGTCGCCAGCAGATGTGCCGGGTCGGGCTTGCGCACCGGGAAACTGTCGCCGGCACCAATCGCGCAGAACATAGGCGCCACGCCAAGCGCCGAGAGCACGGCACGTGTCGCGGCCTCCGGCTTGTTGGTGCAGACCGCCAGTCGCCAGCCTTCGCTGGCCAGACCGTTCAACGTCTCCGTGACACCCGGGAACAACACGCTTTTCACGGCGACGTGGGTCAGATAGTCGGCCGAGTACTCCGCCACGTCGTGCGGCTGGATTGTTCGGCCACGCGCGACCAGGGCCCGCTCCACCAGTTTGGCCACGCCATCGCCGACCATAGAGGCAGTCTCGGTCTCGCTGAGCGGTGCCAGCCCGCGCACCGCCAGCATCCGGTTCAACGCCGCGGCCAGGTCCGGGACCGTGTCAACCAGCGTGCCATCGAGATCGAGGAGCAGGGTGCGCGGCAGGATGTATTACTCCGAAATGCGAATTGAACCGCCAACAGAACACCAAATCTTTGACATGGCGGCATGTCCGCCGCTACGCCCACAGCACAGTTGCAGGGGAAGGGCATGCAGGCAACCGCCGTCATCCTCGCCGCCGGACAGGGCACGCGTATGAAATCCGCGCTGCCGAAGACGCTGCACCGCATCGCCGGCCGGACCATGCTGCGTCATCTGTTGTCAAGCTGCGAGGGGCTATTCGACCGCATCGTGGTCGTGGTGGCGCCGGGCGCGGATGCGGTGCGGCGGGAAGCCGCACCCCACATCTGCGTGGTTCAGCAGGAGCAACGTGGCACGGCCCACGCGGCGCTGGCGGCGATCCCGGAGTTCGGCGACGGCGAAGTGGCGGTGCTTTACGCCGACAACCCGCTGATCCGGCCAGAGACGCTGCGCAGGCTGCTGGAGCGACGGGAGCGCGGCGACGCGGCGTTAGCGCTCCTGGCGTTTCGCCCGGCCAATTCGGCGCAATACGGACGCGTGATCGCGCGCGGCGGCTATGTCGATCGGGTGGTCGAATGGATCGACGCCACCGATGACGTTCGTGCCGTCGGCCTGTGCAATGCCGGCGTGCTGTGCGCGTCGGCCTCTGACATGCGGCGCTGGTTGGGCGAGGTCCGGGCGAACAATGCCAAGCACGAGTATTACCTGACCGATCTCGTGCGCCTTGCCGCCGAAGAGGGCGCGCGCGTCGCCGCACTGGAAGCGCCCGCCGAGGAACTCGCTGGCGTGAATTCGCGCGCGGAACTTGCCGCGGCCGAGGCGGTTGTGCAGACCTGGCTGCGCAACGCGGCGATGGAGTCGGGCGTGACGATGATTGATCCGGGTTCCGTCTTCCTATGCGCCGATACCGAACTCGCACCTGATGTGACGGTGGGACCGAATGTGGTGTTTGGTCCTGGCGTGAAAGTGGCCAGTGGTGCAGAGATCCTCGCGTTCTCGCATCTGACAGGCTGCACGATCGGCCCGGGCTGCATCGTCGGCCCGTTCGCGCGGCTGCGGCCGGGCACCGTGCTGGGAGCGGCCGTGCACGTCGGCAATTTCGTTGAGCTGAAGGCAGCACTGCTCGGTGACGGTGTGAAGGCCAGTCACCTCACCTATCTCGGCGACACGGACGTCGGCGCCGCGACAAACATCGGCGCCGGCACGATCACCTGCAACTACGACGGCGCGGCCAAGCACCGCACGAAAATCGGCGCCAACGCGTTCATAGGCTCTGATGTGGCGCTGGTCGCGCCGGTAAGCGTCGGTGACGGCGCGATTGTCGGCGCCGGCAGTGTGATCACCGAGGACGTGGAAGCCGATGCTCTGGCCCTGGGACGTGGCCGGCAGGTGGTAAAGGCTGGCCGCGCGGCGGCAATCCGGGCGGCACGAAAGGGCAAACACTGATGTGTGGTATCGTTGGCGTGATTGGCTCGCGTCCTGCTGCGGCGCTGATTCTGGAATCGCTGCAGCGGCTGGAATATCGCGGCTATGACAGCGCGGGCATCGCCACACTGGTGAATGGCCATATCGAGCGGCGCCGCGCTGAGGGAAAACTCGGTAACCTCGCCGCAGCGCTGGAGCGCTCGCCGCTGCCCGGCACCACCGGCATCGGCCACACGCGCTGGGCGACGCACGGGGCGCCGACCGAAAACAACGCGCATCCGCACGGCACCACACGTGTTTCCATCGTACACAACGGCATTATCGAAAACCACGCCGAGCTGCGCGCGGAGCTGGAGGCGGCTGGACAGGAATTCAGCACCGAGACCGACACCGAGACGGTGGCGCAGCTCGTCGATCTGAATTTGCAGCGCGGCATGCCTCCGGTGGAGGCCGCGGGCGCGGCGCTGAAGCGCCTGCAAGGCGCCTACGCGCTGGCGATGATCTTCGCCGGCCATCCCGAGCTGATGATCGGCGCCCAGCACGGCGCGCCACTCGCGGTAGGGTTCGGCGAGGAAGAGATGTTCGTCGGCTCTGACGGCTTGGCCCTGGCTCCGCTGACCCGGCGCATCGCCTACCTGCGCGACGGAGACTGGACGATGGTGCACCGGCAGGGGGCGAAATTTTTCGATGCCGCCGGTGTGGAAGTGCAGCGCGAGATCAAGCTGACGCGGCTGACCGGCGCAGCGATCGGCAAAGGCAATTTCCGCCACTTCATGGAGAAGGAGCTGCACGAGCACCCAATGGCGGTCGGCGATACGCTGCACCGCATGGTTAATCCGGCGACGCGTGCGGTGGCCATGCCGCATCTGCCGTTCGACCTCGCGTCGTTCTCGCGGATCAGCCTGACAGCGTGCGGCGGCGCATATTTTGCCGCGCTGGCGGGACGGCACTGGATTGAGGAGATCGCGCGTCTGCCGGCGGATATCGATGTCGCCAGCGAGTTCCGTTACCGCAACCCGCCGTTCGATGCGGGGACGCTCGGCGTGCTGGTGTCGCAGTCGGGTGAAACTGCAGACGCGCTGGCGGCTCTGCGCTACATGAAGGAACAAAAGGTGCCGGTGTTGTCGGTGCTAAACGTGCCGGAAAGCACGATGGCGCGGGAAAGCGACGCGGTGCTGGACACGGTGGCCGGGCCCGAGATTGCCGTTGCCTCTACCAAGGCGTTCACCGCACAGCTGACCGTGCTGGCGTGCCTGGCGCTGGCCCTCGGCCGTGCGCGCGGCGCAATCGATGCAAACCGCGAAGCAGCGATGACCGACGCGCTGCTGCAGGTGCCCGCCGCGGCAGCTCAAGTGATGGACGACGAAGCGGCGATCAAGCGGATTGCAACGCGGATCGCGCAGGCCCGCGACGTACTGTACCTCGGGCGCGGTGCGTGCTTCCCGATCGCGCTGGAAGGCGCGCTGAAGCTGAAGGAGATCTGCTACATTCATGCGGAAGGCTATGCCGCAGGCGAGATGAAGCATGGGCCGATCGCGCTGATCGATCCCGACGTGCCGGTGATCGCGATTGCGCCGTCCGGGCCCTTGTTCGAGAAGACGGCGTCGAACGTGCAGGAAGCGGCGGCGCGCGGCGGCCGGGTGATCGTGTTCTCGGACGAAGCCGGAGCGGCAAAACTGGCGCGCATCGCCACCCAGACGGTGGTGCTGCCGACGATCGATCCATTCGTCGCGCCAATCCTCTACGCCATTCCGGTGGAGGTGCTGGCGTATCACGTCGCGGTTCTGAAAGGCACGGACGTAGACCAGCCACGCAATCTGGCGAAGTCGGTGACCGTCGAATAACACCGCCCGGCCCGGCCCGTCGCTTTAACCCCGGTTAATGTGTCGGTCGGCAGCCGGATCGCGGAGAAAACGGCCTTGCTTAGCTGAATGGCGAATTCGAACGCTACTTTTTCACTCCCAGCCCGCGCATGAACTGATCGCGTATCCGCGCCGGGTCGCGTTCGGTCGTTTGCGCCGGCTTGCTTGCATCGATTCGACAGCCCACCAGCCACGGACCGTCCTCGCGCATTGCGAGATCGACCAGCTCCTCGAACCCGCCTTCATCCGCCGCCCAGGCGCTTTGCAGCAGCCCGGCGCCGCGCGCGATCGCAACCACGTCGGCGCCCTGTGCGGTGAGAGTCTCCTGCCCGCCGGTTATCTGATACGCGCCGTTGTCCATGATGACGATCGCGAGGTTTTTCTGCCCACGCGACGCCACCGTGGCCAAAGATCCAAGCTGCATCAGGATCGATCCATCACCCTCCAGCGCGAACACTCGCCGCTGCGGCTGGGCCAAAGCAACGCCGTGCGCTATCGGCACCGCCAGACCCATGCTACCGAGCATGTAGAAATTCTGCGGACGCTGTCCGGCGCCCCACAAATCGAAATTCGTATAGCCGATGCCACCGATTACTGCCTCTTCATGCTTCAACCGCGCCACGAGACGCTTGGTGATGTCGAAGCGGTTCAGCACCTTTGCCTGATCGCGACTGGTCGGATGGTTTGATGCGAACGACATGCGCCCCTCCTACGCTGCGAACACTTTGCCGCCTGTGAGCAGCGGCGACAGAATGAAGCAGCACGGCGCCTGGGTAGCGACCGCCTGAGTGATGCTACGATCGACGATGAACTCGAGTTCGTCGAGCCGCGTGATCGTCGGGTGCTCCACCCCGAGACATTGCAACACTGGGCGCATAGTGTGGGCGACCAGCGACTGGCCGATATTGAACTCGCCGAGAGTGCCGCGTTCCGACACCATCATCAGGACGGGAATTTGGTAGGGCACGGCAAGAGAGGCGATCACGTTCGCCAGCGTAGCGAAACCGGAGGTCTGCATCAGCAGGATGCCACGCGTGCCTCCCATCCAGGCGCCGGAGACGATGCCCAGGCCTTCTTCCTCGCGCGCGACGGAAAATGCCGTGAAAAACGGATCGGTGTGCACCACGTCGATCAGCGGACGCAGCACGTTGTCCGGCACGTAGGTCACCAGCGACACGCGGTGCCGTTTCAGCGTGTCGCGCACAATCTCGTGCCAGGCGCGTTGGGGTGTCTCTTCGTCCATGACCGCTCTCCCGTCATGGCCGACCCTGAGCCGGCCATCGGGGCCCGATTCACCTTGCCCGGATGGCCGGGTCAAGCCCGGCGATGAGGGGTGGCGCCTTGCGCCCACCCGCTGCGGTTCGTAATGAGACCCAAGAGTAGCCTCAGGAGAAACCCCATGCCGGATAGCGGCCCATATGACGTGATCGTGGTCGGCGCAGGCAACGCCGCGCTGTGCGCTGCCCTCGCGGCTCAGGAAGAGGGGGCGAAGGTCCTGGTGCTGGAGAAGTCCAGCGAGGACGAGCGCGGCGGTAACTCCACCTTCACCGCCGGCGGCTTCCGCTTTGTGCACGAAGGCGTCGAGGACCTGCGCAAGGACGTGCTGGTCGATCTGTCCGAGAGCGAAGCCAGGTCAATGTACATCCCCCCGTTCACGGCGGAGACGTACACGGAAGATCTGATGAAGGTGACCGAGAACCTCTCGGAACCCGACCTGATCGACATCCTGGTTGGCCGCTCGCGCGAGACCGTGGTGTGGATGCGCGAGAAAGGTGTGCGCTGGATTCCGATGTTCAAGCGCCAGTCCTATCTGGTGAACGGCATCAATCACTTCTTCGGCGGCATGGCCGTCGAGGCCGTCGGCGGCGGCTGGGGCCTCGTCGATTTCCTGTTCAAGTCTGCCGAGCGCCACGGCATCACCGTCCGCTACGACACCGCACTGCGCAAGCTGATCCAGAACCGCAAGGGTGCGGTCACCGGCGTCACCGCATTCGGTCCCGCCGGCTATGAGGACATCATTGCGAAGGCCGTCGTGCTCGCCTGCGGCGGCTTCGAGGCCGATCCGGAAATGCGCGTGCGCTATTTCGGTCCTGGCTGGGAAATGGCACGGGTGCGCGGTACGCGGCACAACACCGGCGACGGTATCAAGGCGGCGCTCGAGATCGGCGCTGCGGCGTTCGGCGGCTGGTCGAGCTGCCACGCGGTGCAATGGGATCTGAGCGCGCCACCGTTCGGCGATCGCGTTGTGTTGGACAACTATCAGAAGCACTCCTACCCGATCGGCATCATCGTCAACGCCAATGGTGAGCGCTTCGTCGATGAAGGCGCCGACTGGCGCAATTACACGTACGCAAAGTACGGCCGCGAAGTGATGAAGCAACCGCAGCGGATGGCGGTGCAGATCTTCGACGACAAGACTAACCATCTGACGCGCGACGAATATCGCATCCGCCAGGTCACCAAGGCGCAGGCGAATACACTGGAGGAGCTGGCAAAGCAGTTGGAGATCAGCCCGGAAGGCCTAGTACGCACGGTGACGGAATTCAATGCGGCCTGTCAGCCGGGCGAGTTCAATCCGGCAATCCTCGACGGCAAGTGCACGAAAGGTATCGCGCCGCCGAAGTCGAACTGGGCGCTGCCAATTGATGAACCGCCGTACCACGGCTATGCCGTGACGTGCGGGATTACCTTCAGCTTCGGCGGGTTGAAGATCACCACGGCCGGTGAAGTCGAGGATACTGCCGGACGTATCATTCCCGGGCTGTTCGCGGGCGGAGAACTGGTGGGTGGGATCTTCTACCAGAACTACCTGGGCGGCGCTGGGCTGATGTCCGGATCGGTGTTCGGGCGGAACGCCGGGCGAAGCGCCGGGAAATACGCGAGATAGGACGGCCAGCACGTCGCTCGCCCTTCGCGGGAGCGGCGTGCTCAAGGCCCCGGCCGAAACCCCATCAGAGCCTCCGGCTGGGGACTGTCGCCTTCAGGCGACAGCGGAATGCCGGGTCGTGCGAAAGCACTACGCACGGCGGTGCTTGAAGTAGACTGGCAGCGGACATATATCCTCCGTTGTGCCCCAGGATCGATACGCTAGAACTACCGGAACGGGGTTTTCGTTGAAGTACCACGTCGTGTGGTGCCCGAAGTACGGACGCGCCGTGCTGACGCCGCCGGTTGATGCGCGGCTGAAGGAACTGCTGGCCGAAGTCGCTGCCGAGCGCGGCATGACAATCCACGCTGTTGAGGTC
>JASHVB010000106.1 GCA_030039695.1 Acetobacteraceae bacterium | reverse complement strand
CCTCCACCACACTGTTCGGCCGCAAGTGGCGCATTCCGGTGGCGCTGGCGCCAGTCGGCTCGCTCGAATCGTTCCACCCCGGCGGCGCTGCCACGGCCGGCCGCGGCGCCTCGGAATTCGGTGTGCCGATCATCGTAAGTTCGGTAACGCACCCCGGCCTGGAGGAAACCGCCGCGGCCACGCCTGGCCCGAAGATCTTCCAGCTCTATGTCCGCGGCGACAACGCATGGATGGACGACGTGGTGCGCCGCGCGGGCGCTGCCGGCTATGATGCGTTCGCCATCACCGTCGATACGGCCGCCTATTCGCGGCGCGAGCGCGACATTGCTGGCCGCTTCGTGAAGCCGTGGCGCACCGCGGCGAGCGGGCATAATTTCCAGGCTGGCTTCACCTGGGACAACGTGAAGCATTTCAAGGACCGCCACAGCATTCCGCTGATCCTGAAAGGGATCGCAACAGCGGAAGACGCTGCAATCGCCTGCGAACATGGCGTGGATTGCGTCTATGTCTCAAACCATGGCGGACGGCAGCTCGATCATGGCCGTGGCTCGATGGATGTGCTGCCTGAAGTGCTGGCCGCGGTACGCGGCCGCGCGAAAGTCATGATCGACGGTAGCTTCTGCCGGGGCACCGACATTCTGAAGGCGATCGCCGTAGGCGCCGATGCGGTGGCGATGGGACGGATGTATTGCTACGCACTCGCCGCTGCGGGCGACACCGGTGTACACACGATGTTGACGCTGCTAGAGCATGAGATTGGCGTGGCGCTGGCGCTGTCTGGCGCTCGTTCACTGGCAGAGCTGAACCGTTCCTTCCTGCATTTTGGCGCGCCGCCGGTGTTCCCGCCACACGTACACAGCGCTTTCCCGCTGTTGTTTCCGACACCCGAGCATCAGGGGTAGGGCGAGATCAGCGGGCTAGCTCGTCGGCGGGCCTGCCACAGTCGGAGCAAATGCGCTTAACGTAGAAACGGCAGAGATTCAGCGAGAACAAACAATTGTGCCGATGCGAGCCGCGCGACAATGTCTCAGCCTCTCGGGTCGACGCAACCGCGCGGCTCAAAAACCCAACTCTTTGAAACTCTGTGCAGTCTCTGCGGGTTCTTTGTTAACCATTGTTTAGCTGCCAACCACGCCAAACCCCACGGGCACGTGCGCCGAATCTATGATTCCAGGTATTCCGCAAAATACTCCTCCGCGGTAACTCGCCGTGCGACGATCCCAAGCGCGCGCGCTTGCTCACAGAACGCCTCGACCGTCTCACGGTTCGCATCGAACCCAAAGGCATAAGGATCGGCACCCATTGTCGCTTCCATCTCTTCCACCGCCGACGCTTCCCACGGCGACGAATAGGGGAACGACCGCTGCGCCTTATGAAACACCTGATTGCAGCAGATGAACGCATCGGTGAGACTGCGCGCGCTCCAGCGATTCGCCTCCCAGACCACACGGCGCAGCACAATCAGATGCTGGGGTGGGAAGATGCGCGTGTGGCGGAAATACGCGCACTCGACCGATCGGAAATCTGGGAACAGCCGTCGGATCGGCCCGCCCACAGGATGATAGCGATGCGGCTGGGGCGGGCTGTACAGCGCATCGATCTCGCCAGAGACCAGCATGTCCGACAGTGCGCGGCCTGCTGGCGCCGCATGCACGCCGGGGGGAAGGTCGTAGACGTGGTTCGTGATACCCGGCTCATCGACCGGGCCGATCCACCATTCCACCTGATCCGGCTGTACGCCAACGAAGCGCAGGAAATGCCGGTACCAGATCGCACCACTGGCCACCCAGTCGTACATACCGATTCGTCGGCCAATCAGATCGGCTGCGGTCTTCACCGACCCGTCCTTGCGAACATAGAGGTCCCGGGCGGTGAAATTTCGCAGCGGGAATACCGGCAACGCGACAAGGCTGCGGTCGCCCTTGTCGATCCGCCGCAAATGACCGGCCATCGATGACTCGCCGCCATGCACGGCCGGATCGATGGCGGCGCGGCGCAGCATCTCGGCACGACCCGACCATGACCCCTCGCGGCTGAGCAGGAGCGTCAGGTCGATGCCGTCCGGCTGGACGGCCCCGGTGGCCAGAGGCATCACCCGTGCATAGTCTGCGCAGGTCAGCGTGAGCGGAAGATTGGCCATGCTCTGCCTCATGTTCTTGTTCTGTGCGGGATGCGTCGGGTTTTCCTGGCGCACCGGATCACCCATATTCCCATCCTCACGCTCGAAAGGAATCCCAGCCCCGTGTCGGAAGCCATCCAGGTTACCAAATTGCCATCCGGCCTGACCGTCGTCACCGAGCGTATGGACCGGGTCGAGACGGTCTCCTTCGGCGCCTATGTCGCCACTGGCTCGCGCAACGAGACCGCGGAGGAAAACGGCGTTTCGCATTTCCTGGAGCACATGGCATTCAAGGGCACGGCAACCCGCACCGCGGCGCAGATAGCCGAAGAAATCGAAGCCGTCGGCGGCCACATCAATGCTTACACGGCGCGGGAGCAAACCGCCTATTATGTGAAGGTTTTGAAGGAGGATACCGGGCTGGGCGCCGACATCATCGGCGACATCCTGACACACTCGACATTCGAGCCTGATGAATTCGAACGCGAGCGCGGCGTGATCCTGCAGGAGATCGGCCAGGCCAACGACACGCCGGACGACATCATTTTCGACCATTTCCAGCAGGCGGCGTATCCCAGCCAGCCGCTCGGTCGTTCGGTGCTAGGAACGGAGGAAGGCATCCAGTCGATGCCGCGGACTGCGCTGACCGGCTACATGAGGCGGCACTATGCCGCGTCGAACGTGGTGGTGTCGGCTGCGGGCAATCTGCAGCATGAGCAGATTCTGGCGCTGGCGGGCCGGCATTTCGCCGACCTACCGTCCAACCCTCCGCCGATGATGGACGCCGGACGCTATCGCGGGGGTGAGTTCCGCGAGGACCGCGACCTCGACCAGGTGCATATCGTGCTCGGGTTCCCGTCGGTCGGCTACGCCGATCCCGATTATTATGCGACGCTGCTGCTCTCGACGCTGCTGGGCGGCGGCATGTCATCGCGCCTCTTCCAGGAGGTGCGGGAGAAGCGCGGGCTAGTCTATTCGATCTACTCGTTCAGCGCGCCCTATGTCGATGGCGGCGTGTTCGGCATCTATGCCGGCACCGGCGAGAGCGAAGCCGATGAGCTAATGCCGATCACCCTGGAAGAGCTGCGGAAAGTGCAGTCGGAAGTGACGGTGGCCGAGCTGGCACGGGCGCGCGCGCAGGTGAAGGCCAGCCTGCTGATGTCGCTGGAGAGTACCGGCAGCCGCACGGAGCAACTTGCCCGCCAATTGCAGGTGTTCGGACGGGTGGTGCCGACCGAGGAGACGGTGTCGAAGCTAAACGCGGTGACGACGCAAGACGTGCAGCGCGCCGCGGCGCGACATTTCCGCTCGGTGCCGACGCTGGCGGCGCTGGGGCCGGCGCGGCGGGTGCCGAAGCTCGCGGATATTGCGGAGAAGCTGGCGGCGTAAGTGACCTGACTTGGCCGGGGGCCTCATGCCCCATCGTCACGGCCGGACCTGCCTCCGCCGGCCACATAACGACAAAGCCGTCAGCGCGGTGCCGTCCCGCTGACGAAACGCCGATGGCCGGGTGAAGCCCGGCCATGACGAGCAAAGGGTAGCGATCGGCGGGTGAGGAAACCATGGCTACCGACACAGCAGCCGACGGCAACGCGGTTCACTGGTTCGTCGATCGCCATATCGATGAAGGCCGGGGCGATTCACCGGTGTTTTTCGATCCCTGGCGCTCGCTGACCTATGCGACGCTCGCGGAACGCACACACCGCTTTGCCAGCGCGCTGCGCGCCGCCGGCATCGGCCGCGAGCGCCGCATGGCGATGTTGCTGGTCGATACGATCGATTTCCCGATCGCCTTCTGGGGCGCTCTGCGAGCCGGCGTCGTGCCGGTGCCGACCAACACGCTGCTGACACCCGAGATGGCCGGCTACATCCTGGCGGACAGCCGTGCCGAGGCGCTGGTGATCTCCGCCCCGCTGGTGCCGCCACTGCTGCCCGTGCTGCAC
>JASHVB010000842.1 GCA_030039695.1 Acetobacteraceae bacterium | reverse complement strand
GTGGAACTGCCGGATCATGAGGCTGGGCAGCAGGGTCGACGGCTGACCGACCAGCCAGAAGCCGCTCATCATCAAGAAGATCTGGCCGAGCGTGCGCAGGTGGCGACCTGAGAGCACGGCCTTGAGCGGCGCGGGGTGTTTCTCCGTTGACTGCCACAAGGGCGATTCGGGCACCGTGACGTAATACAACAGGAATGCGAAGGAGATAAGGAATCCGATGACGAACGGGATGCGCCATCCCCATGCAAAGTATTGTTCCTTTGTAGTAACAGATAGCATGATCGTGGTGACGACAGTGGTCATGAAAAAGCCGAGCGGGAACGCGCCCTGAATCAGCCCGCCGACGAAGCCACGGCGATCCTTCGGTACCATCTCCAGCGCCAGCGTATTGTTCGACGTGTACTCACCGCCCATGAATATACCGCCGAGGAACCGGATCAGAATCAGCAGTGTCAGCGACCATATGCCTATGCTCGCGTAGCCCGGCAGCAAGGCGATTAGTAGCGTAAACGTCCCGAAGCCCACGATGCTGATCATCGTGGTCCGGCGGCGGCCGATCTTGTCCGCCCAGTGGCCGAAGATGACGGCACCGCACGGACGGCCGAGCAATGTCGCCACGATGGTGAAGTAGTAGACTGTCGTCGTTGCTGCCGGCGTGAGGTTCTTCGGCTCAAAGTACGTCATGACCGGCGCGAGCACCAGCGCAGGCAGATAGATGTCGAAGAAGTCGACAGCGAAGCCGACAAATCCGGCAATAATTGCTTTCTTCGCGCCGGGCGACAGCGGTTCGCTCGAGAACAATCCTGATTTCATGGCGTATCTCCCGGCGACAGGGTTCATATCCCTTTATTCGACAGTAGCACCAGGAGGATGACAGGCAAATCTCCGCTCGAATAGGTCAAATGGCCTGCCATCCCGAGTATGGCCTGTCATTGCGCGTCGATTATCTCCGCTCGGGCGACCCGCCCCGAATGAAACGCGATGCTTACGGTGGAACGTGAGCGCATGCGCGACGTGATCTCGGTCATGCTCGAGGACGTAAATTGCGACAATTGAGGTTTCAGCAACTGCAGCCTGACGACCCGTGTTGTACATGATTGGGCCGCCAGACGGTCGCAGCATCTCCGCGCGCGGCCTTGCCGCTTCGAAGCGACGCTGATGGACCTGGTCTTTCGCCGGGTCCATGCACTTCGTTCCGGCAGTATTTTGATACTGAGGTTCAGCGAAGAAGGCGCAGAGTTGCGCGGCACGGCTGTTCAGGCAGCTGTCGCGTTCTTACCTCGGGAACGCCGTAACGCTTCTGCCGACTGGGTGTTCGCAAGATCGTTTGCCCCTGGAAATGCCACTCTATAAAATTCTGCGCGCTTCTCTCCGCAACTCTCTGTTAGCAACCCAGTCGGAGTAAACCGACGGAACCACCTGCGGTGTCGACGGTGGCTCGGCGAACTGGCCTGGTCGCTGCATCTTGCCCGCGTTGATGGCCGGCCTGGCGCCGCTGAGACGTTGTTCATCGATACGCGCGGTTGTTACCTCGCGGATCCGGCAATCATGCCCGCGCTCGGCCATCACGGGATCCGTGCGGTATTGCTGCATCGCCGCTGGGAGGACGCGCACGCGACGCGCGCCGACGTCGTGTGCAACGGCGCCGATTTCCTTTCCACCAGCCACCGCAACATGGAGCGAGCCGGAAAGCCTGCCGGCTCTGTGCTGCATCTGGCGGCCGATGGATTGACCGGCCGCCGCACCGTCCGGCACCTTGCGGCGCCATAGCGCGGGCCTGCGCGCATGTAAGGAGGAAGCGATGGCGAACGTTCCCGGTGTGGTCACAGATCCCAGCCGCGTCAAAGGTGAGGAAATCCGGTTCCAAAGCGGCAGCGACACCATTCCGGGCTACCTGGCGCGGCCCACAGAGCCGGGCAGTTACCCCGGCATCGTCGTGATCCACGAGGCGTTCGGCCTGGTTGAGCACATCCGTGACATCGCGCGCCGTTTCGCCAACATCGGCTACAATGCGCTGGCGCCTGATCTGTATTCACGTGCCGGTGGCCCGTCCGACCCGGGCGACATCAACACAGTGTTCCCCGTCATGTTCGGTCTGCCCGACAAGCAGGCGGTACAGGACCTGGAAGCCGCGGCGGCGCATCTACGCAGCCTGTCGGGCGCTACCGGCAAGGTGGGCGCGATCGGGTTTTGCTCCGGCGGCCGGCACACACTGCTGTTCGCATGCAGCAGCAGCAAGGTCGATGCAGCGATCGATTGCTGGGGCGGCTTCATCCATCGCGCCACGCCGAACGACGAGACCACAGCGGCGCGTCCAACGCCGGTGCTGGACCTGGTAAAAAACCTGCACTGTCCGCTGTTCGGCGTGTTCGGCGTGGAGGATCAGAATCCGGCGGTGGGGCTCGAGGCCGAGCTGAAGACGCGCGCTGCAGCCGCGGGCAAGGACGTGACGACGAAGATTTACCAGGACGCCGGTCACGCCTTCCTCGCGGACTATCGGCCAAGCTACCGCGAGACGCCGGCGTTTGAATTGTGGGGCGACGCGACAGCGTTCTTCGCTGACCATCTGAAGTAAGCATCGGACTGCTGCTGCCGACCTCGGCTGCGCTGCTCAGGACTCGCGTGAAGAGTGCGTCGACGTCTCACCCAACGGGCGCGGGGCGTTTATTGCCCTGGTCGCGGATGCATCTACGCGCCTGCGTAGCGTAGTCGCCCGAATATTGGGAGACATGCGGGCCGCACGGGCCCGATCGGAGATCGTTGCAACGCGCCTGCTGGAGGTTCTGGTGGCGTGAAGCGACCCTGAACCGACGAACCGCGCAAAACCTATGGTGCCGTTGGCTACGCCCTCATCGGTGCCGGCAGCGCCGAGCGAACGCACGCGGGACCAGGCCATAGCTGACGCGCGCGCTCGACCACGCAAGGTGGCTGAGCGACTCGGTGGTACCGGAGGCGACAGAGCAGGGTGAGACCCGATTGGCGGCCGCGGCGCCGACGGTGCCCGCAGCCGCCGTGCCGCTCGCGCGTGGCCTTGCTGCGGAGCGTTCGGGCCGCTCAGGCATTGCAGACTTTGCTGACCCGGATTGCGCCTGACGCCGTACCGCCGCAGGAGCCTGGCGGGGATTTTTCTTTGGCGGTCGAGGGGATCGGCTGACAGATGGGTTCTCTCCGACGCATCGGGCGGTAGGAATGGCCGCATCGCACTCCCCGCCGATTTGACAGCAGCCCCTCACGGTGGCATGGCCGCGCGCTTTCCAGCCAGCTTGACGAGGCCATGCCCGATGGCAAAGCCAGAACTCGGCACCAAACGCGTCTGCGTTGCCTGTGGCGCGCGTTTCTATGACATGACCAAACAGCCTGCGGTCTGCCCAAAGTGCGGGACGGAGCAACCGATCGAGCAACCGCGCCCCCGCCGCGCCGGCGGCGGCAACGTGCTCGAGGACCGGCGCCCCAAACGCCCGGCTCCCGTCCCTGGAGGCGAAGGGGCGGATATCGAGGTCGAGGGCGTCGAAGAGGTCGAGGAGGAGGACGTCCTGGAAGACGCAGGCGACCTTGAGGATGACTCCGATGCGATCGGTCCTGATATCGAAGTCGAGTCGGACTCGGACGAGGCCGAACGGTAGGCTGCGTGCACAATCCCTTTCGCGTGCGGGAGGGGTCGGCAACGGTCTGGCTCGGACGCCTCGACGCTGCCCCAATGCAAGAGGGATTTGGGTCCGGCCGACCCGCGGCAGTGGATCGAGCCGCGTCGTGGAACCTTCCTCAACCCATGTCGGCGTAGCCTGCCGGCATGGGAGGCAGGTTCTGTGTCCGCTCGCGCGACCGCCCCGCTTACGCGCGCGACTGCCGGGGAGCCGGGCGTGGCAGAGCGCCGGCGCAGACCGACGCGCCACCCTGCTGGCGGACGTGGACGATGGTTCCAATGAACCCCAATCCAGCGGTCGACGGTCCCTATCTCGCGCTAAGCGATTGCTTCCGCGCCCGAATCCCACAATTGAGCCAACCGCGCGGCTGTCAGGAAATAGCGCGCGATTCCAGTGAGATAGTCTCCAATCTTCGCGTCTAGGTTGAAGCAGCCGACGCGCGGCTCACCCACCCGGCGGAATCGACGCTGCGCGTCGATCAGCTGATGCATCTCAATCGCCCGGAGTGTCCGCTGCCGGCAACGCCGGCATCCGGGTCAGCCACAAAACGTGCGTCGCCTGTGCCGACGATCACCCGCCGGCGCTGCGCGCGATGGGGTGGAGCGCACCGGCGAAACCGGTATTAAACCACACTGCCGCCCGCCGTGGCCCGGTGGATGGTAGGCGGGCGCATCCTGCCGCGATGGCAATCGCGGTTGCCTATACGGCGGCCGCTCGCGCCGAGCGGCGGCGTGTCGATCACCTAAACCGCAGGGCCAGAGCGACTACGAGTGCCCTGCCCTGCTCCACGGCCTCGATCGCCACACCGGCGAACTGGTCGTGGGCGTCCATAAAAAAGCCGTGGGTGGCCAGGCCAAGCCCGCGCATGATACGAACCGTGAGTTCATCGGGTCGCCGGTATAGTCAGCGCCACCACAGGGCCCCGGCTGGCAGGGGCCGTGCTCTGTCGGTGTCCTGCCCGTCGGCTAATCTGGCCCCTCCACCGCAGCGTCCACAACGGACGCGGGCCGCTTTGGCCGCAGCGCTATCCACCCCGCTGGCGCAGGAATGCGGCGCGATCCGCCTCGCGCTCAATCTGCGCCGCCAGCTTTTCCCACAGTGCCGCAGACGTCGCGGCATTCGCCAGCGTTCGCTTCACCAGCACTTTGGCGATCGGTCCGAGGTGCACGGCCAGCGCCCGTTCCGCGCGCTCAATTTCCATCGGGGTGATCATGCTCCGCGTCACCGGCGCCACCAGAGTATCGTCCGGTGGCGCCATCGCCGGCGCGGCGGCGTCACCGCGCAACGCTGCGGACATCTCCTGCGCCGACGCAAACCGGTCCGCCGGCGTCTTCGCCAGCGCACGCTGCACCACTGCTTGCACCCGCGGCGGAATCCCCGGGACCAACGTGCCGAGCTCGGTCGGCGCCTCGTGCACCAGACGGTAGGTCACCTCGGTCGCGCTGCGGCCGGGAAACGCCCTTGTACCGCACAGCATCTCGTACAACACCGCACCGGCGGAAAAGAGATCGCTGCGTGCATCCACCGGGTCGCCCACACATTGTTCAGGCGACATGTAACTGGGTGTGCCGATCATCGTGCCGTCCTGCGTCAGGTGTGAGGTGTCGAGCCGAGCGATGCCGAAATCCGTCACCTTCACACGATCGCCGGTGGTCAGCAGGATGTTCGCCGGCTTTACGTCGCGGTGCACCACACCGATCGCATGCGCGCAGGCAAGCGCATCCAGCACCTGTAGGATCACGCCCAACGCCGCATCCACAGCAAACCGGCTGCGCTGGCGCAGTACATCAGCCAGGTTCATGCCGTCGACGTATTCCATCGCTAGGAACGGATCGGCGTCGTGCAGGGCGAAATCGTAGATCGCCACGATGTTCGCGTGCTGGCAGCGCCCTGCCGCCTGCGCCTCGCGCTGAAACCGCGCAAGGTACTCGGCGTGCGCCGCCTCGTCGATCAGCTCGGTACGCACCAGCTTGATTGCGACCTTGCGATCAATCACCGGATCATGCGCCAGATAGATTACACCCATGGCACCGCGGCCCAGCACACGCTCCACCCGGTAGCGGCCGATGCGGTCGGGATGCTGCGCGGCGGCGGGAATCGCTCAGCCCTCCAACAGCCGCATCGCGCGTTCCAGGCTGCGCCGCATTCGGTTGAACGATGCGGCCAGTGAGGCGATCTCATCCTTGCCGCGCGCGTCGAATTCCGGAACGTCCGTTTTGCCTGTGCTGACGTCCTCGGCCAGCGCCGACATACGCCGGATCGGCCGCACGATCAGGTAGTGTAGCATCAGGTTCAGCAGCAGCACCGTGACAGCGAAGATCAGCGCCAGTCCGCCGAGATAGACGAACAATTGATGACGCGCGCGGTCCAGCGCGACTGCCATGGGCACCGACACGATCTGCGCGCCCTGGACCGAACCCAGCTCCCAGTCGAAGCCGTTTTTTGAGCCGTACAGGTCGACCATCGAGGCCGGTGCTGCCTGCGGCGTCGAATGGCACGTGAGGCAGGCCTTGTCGGTGATGCGAACAGGATGAGCGATCGACAAGGCTGGACCGTCGGGGGTATCGCGCATGACGGTGAAGCTGGTAAGCGTGGGATGACGGCGGAATTCGTCAATCATCCCCGCCTCCCAATCGTTGGCGCGATCGGCGGGATTGGTCGGATTCAGGGCCGCTTCCTTGTAGGTATAGTCCGGGAAGTGCTTGCCGAGTGCGCGCATCGTCGTCTCGGCGGCAAAGAACGGAATGGACTGCGGCAGGAAGCGCTGCTGGTTTTGCGCCGCAAGCAGCGGACTGATCTGGCTGTCGGTGTACTGCCGGATGGCACCGGCTTGCACGAGCATGATCTGCGCTTCATGCTCCACCTCGCGCTGCGCGTCCCGCTGGGCGACGTCCCAGGAATAGGCGGCGGCGAGCGCAAGGCCGATCACGAAGACGCCCAGCATCAGCAGGTTGAATTTCGCTTTCAGTCCCATGTCGCTGCCAGCTTGCTGGCCTGTCCGGCGGTCAGATAGCCGGTCATCGGCTGGTGCTCCTCATACTGCCAGCGGCGGATGGCCGCCCTGGTATCTGGCCCGAATATTCCGTCCGGCTTCCCATCGTAATAGCCGAGATGGGAGAGGGCACGCTGCACCAGGCGGCGCTGATCGTCCGTCATCGCCGCCTCGTCGGGCAGCGAAAGCGCAGTGTGGGTCGCGGCGGGCGGCGGGGCAGATGCGACTGCGGGCGGCCGGGCAGCTGCGACCGCGGGCGGTGGGGCAGATGCAACCTCGGCCGGTGGGGCAGATGTGGCCGCGGGCGGCGCACCCGCCAGATACAGGCTCGCATCGGGTAGTGAGAGCGCCGCCACGTCGACATCCTTCATGCCGGAAAGCTGCTGGCGCGTCTCGGTCAGCAGCGCGGCACCCTGCAGCGGAGGTGCGTTCATCAGCGGCACCATTGTTGCTGCCAGCGGCATCGGCGTGTTGCCCGGCGCGTTTTCGGCGACCGCGATGTAACCGACGATAGGCGGCAGCGCAGGCCTTTCCAGCGCATCGAGCGGCAGCGGCGCGGTCGCTTTGGGCAACGGCACGGCGTCAACGGCCAGAACACCCGCGGACGGCTTGCCGTTGACGACTGCGTTCAGCAGCGACTTGAACAACACGCCTTGCGCCAACACGTCGGATGGTTGTGTCACATTGGCATCGATCGGCAGCAGGAATGGACGGTCGTTGTATCCCATCGCGTAGCCGCACAGGTACACGAAGGCGGGAGCGACCGGCGCTTTGGCCATATGTTGAGTCATCGCGTCGATTCCGGCGTACAGCGCGCCACTGGATGCGTCGTCTTGCTCATCGACGGAGAATCCAAGGCGACGCAGAGCTGCCGCCATGGCATGCGCCGAGAGTGCACAGCCCGGAAGCGGCGGCAGCACCGAATAGGACGCCTCGCCAATGACCAGCGCCTGGCCGGTAGCCGCATCCGCCGACGGCGTCAGCGCCAGCCACGCAATGCCGATTATGCCGAGAGCGCCGGCCCGCAACAGGCGTCGCATGCCAGTCAGTTCCTGAATCGCGTGGGAATACCGGTCTTCGCGGTCAGCCCCCCGTCGGCAACGAACGCCGCCCCATTTACGTACGACGCGAGATCGGAGGCGAGGAATAACACGACGTTCGCCATTTCCTCCGGCCGGCCAAGCCGACCTTGCGGGATGGCGGCGATCGTTGCGTCGGCAAACCCGGGAATACCAAGCGAGCGCTGCAACAACGGCGTGTCGATCGCACCGGGACAGATGCAATTGCAGCGGATGCCATCGCCCGCGTACTCAACCGCAACAGTCCGGGTGAAGTTTATCACAGCGGCCTTCATCGCATTGTACGCAGCGATACCGTAATCGGCGAACAAGCCGGAGATGGAGGCGGTATTGACGATGGCGCCTCCGCCCCGGCGCTGCATTACCGGTAGAACCAGGCGTGTTGCCTGCATGACAGCAGTGAGTCCGACCTGCAGGGTGTGGTCCCACACCGC
>JASHVB010000105.1 GCA_030039695.1 Acetobacteraceae bacterium | reverse complement strand
GCGGCGGGTGTTTCCCGTCCGAACCATGCCGTGCCACCGACGCTGTTCAATCAGCTGATCTACGCGATGGCTTGGTCAGGTTGGCAACGCGGACTTGCTGGTCGGCCGGGCGAGGTTCAAGCCCGCCGCAGCCGCATGCCCGCCTCCTGCCGCGGCATCGCCTGCGCTCGCGGCACTTCCGGTTGCGGTAGTTCGTTTGCCGCCTCTTCCACCCGTCGTAGCGCGGCCGCGGTCTCCGGCAAGCGCGGCGTGTCCAGCCTCGGTGGCTTGCTGAACCCGAGTGCGGCCGTCATGTCGCCGCAGGCGCGCCGCCGCCACTGGCTGAGATTGGCAACCTCCACGCCGAACCGCGTCTCGATCAGTCGTAGCGTTGAGGTGTGATCGAACGTTTCGCTGCACACATATGCGCCGCGGCTGAACGGCGAGATCACCAGGCACGGCACGCGAAACCCCAGTCCGATCGGTAGTCCGCCGACGAATTCGTCCGGCGTGGCGGGTTCCGGCAATGGCGGCACGACGTGGTCAAACAAGCCGTCGTTCTCATCGTAATTCAGAATCACCACGGTGCGGGCCCAGAGTCGCGGATTTGACCACAGCGCCTCCAACACCTGCCGCGTGTGGTTCTCGCCCGCAGCCGGCATATATCGCGGATGCTCTGTCACGGTGGACGGTGGCACAATCCATGTCACCTGCGGGATGTTGCCAATACGCACATCACGCAGCAGCTCGTCGAAGCTGCGATCGCGCATCAGGTTGTCGTATAGGTCGGACGTGGGCGTGGCATCGGCGAAAACCGGAAAATTCTTGCAGACATTGCACCCGAAGTCGTCGCGCTCGTGATACACGCGCCACGTGACGCCCGCGCGTTGCAGGCGCTGAGGATAGGTCTCCCATGTATAGTGCCGGCCTTCGTTGTTGAGCGCCGGCCCGCCGTTTTTCGCCTGCGGGTCGATGGTGCCAGTCATTAGGTAGTAGCGGTTCGGATGGGTCGGCCCGAGCATAGAGCAATGATAGCTGTCGCAGATCGTAAAGGCGTCGGCGAGTGCGTAATAGAGCGGCAGATCGGCGCGGGTGAAATAGCCCATGGTCAGGGGCGCGAAATGTCCATTCACCCGTCGGTGTGCCGGAATCCACGCGTCCATCGCGCCCCCGTTCAGGCACCAGTGCAGCGGCAGCCAGGAATGGCTGAGGTCTTGCAGGCGTTGCGCGCTGGTCATTGTGGTGTCCAGCCGGAAGGGAAGCACGTAGCCGTCAGGATTCTCCGGATCCGGCTGGTGGAACACACTGCGTCCGTCGGCAAGTCGCAACGCGGTCGGGTCGTCGAAACCGCGCACGCCGGGCAGCATGCCGAAATAATGATCGAAGGAGCGGTTCTCCTTCATCAGGACGATGATGTGGTCGATGTCGGACAGTCTCGCCGGCGCAGACGCGGCCGCCGGCGACGCCGCCATGCCGGCAAGTGCTGCGGATGCCTGCAGCAAGTCACGGCGGTGAAGCGTCATCTTGCCCCCCGTTCAATATGCCGCTTCCAGTAGCTGCATCGCGTCCTCAATCTGCTGCTGTGGCGAGCGCATGCCCGCATTGGCGTTGAAGTTCTTCACCGTCTCATTAGCAATCCTAGCCAGATCATCGCGCGGAATTTGCAGTTGGCGCAGCTGTGTCGGAACGCCGACACGCGTGTACAGCGCCTCCAGCATATCGGCAACGGCATGTGCGGCTGCGCGGGCGTCCATGCCGTCACGCCAGACCTGCAGCGCCTCGGCGACCTGGCGGGCCGACCTCGCGTCGATCGTCTCAGTAAGTCGGATCTTCGGCACATGCACGACTGACGTGGATTCGCCCTGCCCGACATGGGGATAGCGCACGTGTAGCGCCGTCGAGACGGCGTAGTTGCCGGAAAATGCTCCGCCGCGGAACCGGCGGACGCCGTCGTCCTCGGCGCGATTCTGCAGAAAAGCGGCGAGTGCGAGTTCGATCCGTAGCGCCGGATTGCTGAGCTCACCCATCAGCCGTGGGTAGGCGCGATAGGCCAGATGGAACGCGTGATTGCGGTCGCCCTCGGCCAGCGGATTGATGTCGAGCTGCGACATCGAACCGATCAGGCCGGCGAACACTGTTGTCGACGTGGAGCGGATCAAATCGGGCGGCGCCGTTCGCAGCGCGTCCTCGTCCAGGAAGATCGCCTGCGGCCGCGTCTTCGGATCGAAGTACTCCATTCGCTGATCCAGGTCCGGGTTCTTCAGTCCCGTACCAGCGCGATTCACCGCGCTGTTCGGCGTTGTCGGGATGTTGATGATCGGCGGCTTCGGCGCGAGCAATCGAGGGCTGTAGGCAGGTTTGCCTGTCGGATACTGCGTCATGATTGCGAACGGATCGCCGGATTCCGCCAGGAAAATCGCCACCGCGCGCACGGCGACGATCACGCTGCCGCCGCCGACCGCAATCAGCAGATCCGCGCCGGCCTCGCGCGCGGCCTGCGTCGCAGCCTGGACCGAGGCGTAAGTCGAGTCCTTCTCGATGCCATCGAACACGCCCGCGTAGCGGTCGCCCAGGACAGATGCGATGCGCCGGACGATGTCGGTGCGTCGGTTGACCGAACGGGAGCATATGACGAACGGGCGTTTCGCACCGGCGCGGTCGGCGGCTTCCTGCAGGCTTCGCTCGATGACCTTCGCACCGCAGTACAGGCGCCAAGAGTAGCTGGCGGCGCGGAATGTGTTGTCGGTCATGCCCAGCGGCCTCCTGATGTCATCCCCTCGCGTCATGGCCGGGCCTGACCGCGCCATCTACGCACTCTCGCACGTACAGCGATTGCAGCCTTTGCGCGAGAGCGTGCGCAGATGGCCGGATCAGGCCCAGTCATGCCGGGTCAGCCTCTTGCTACGCCGCTCGGATCCCCACGATGACACGTGCACACCTTGCGTCCAGCGCGGCCCACTGCTGTCGTTGCAGCGAACATCATCGGGAGACGCATCATGCTTGAGTCCCGCGAAGGAGGCTGTCACTGCGGGCGGGTTCGCTTCCGCGTCCAGGCCGATCTCGACCTGCTGTCGGAGTGCAGTTGCACCATCTGTACCAAGAAGGGGATCCTGCACCTGCCCGTACACCCCGACGGCTTCCAGCTTTTGCGCGGCAAGGACGCTCTGACTGTTTACACCTTCGGTACCGGTGTCGCGCAGCACGCGTTCTGTTCGCATTGCGGCATGCACGGCTTCTACATTCCGCGTTCGCAGCCCGACCGGATCAGCGTGAATGCGCGCTGCCTGGACGACATCGATGGTCCGTCGCTCAAGCCGACGCGATTTTTCGACGGTCGCCACTGGGAAGACGCGCAGGACCGGCGTATTGCCGAGGGCGCGCATACCGCACCGGCAGGTTTCAACGGCGCGGTAACGCTGCAGGCGATTCTGGGTCGTGCTCCGGGCTGACGATGGGAGGTGAATGATGACGCCAAACGAGGAATGGGGCCTGATCGGCAAGGCGGCAATCGTCACTGGTGGCGGTGCGGAGGGTGACGGCATCGGCAACGGCCGGGCGGCGGCAATTCTCCTCGCGCGCGCTGGCGCCCATGTCTTGGTGGTGGATCGCGAGCTGGCGCTGGCCGAACGTACCGTGGCAATGATCGAGGCCGAAGGTGGCAGTGCAGGCGCCGCCTCGTACGACGTGACAGTCGGCGCACAATGCGAGGCGATGGTGCAGAACGCGGTGTCGCGCTGGGGGCGGCTCGATTGCCTGGACAATAATGTGGGCATCGCCAGCAGGGGCTCGGTCGTCGATGTGACCGAGCAGGACTGGCACCGCGTGATGCATGTGAACGTCGATTCGATGTTTCTGTCTTGCAAATATGCGATTCCGGCGATGATCCGCACGGCGGGCAGTGGCTCGATTGTCACGATATCCTCCATTTCTGCGCTGCGGCCGCGCGGCCTGACCGCCTACAGCGTGTCGAAGGGCGCGGTAATTGCGTTGACCAAAGCGATGGCGGTGGATCACGGCCCCGACGGGATCCGGGTCAACTGTGTGTTCCCCGGGCCGGTTTACACCCCGATGGTGTACGCACGTGGCATGAGCGACGCGGCGCGGGAGAACAGACGCAAAGCCTCCGTGCTGGGACGCGAGGGCACCGGCTGGGATGTCGGCGCGGCGGTGCGGTTCCTGTTGTCAGAACAAGCGCGCTACATCACCGGTCAGGTTCTGGGTGTGGACGGCGGCGCGACCCTCGTTGGGCCGAGCCGGGCATCGGAGTGAAGCGATGACGGAACCGACGGGCCCGCTCAAGGGCTTCCGCATCCTCGACCTTACCACCGTGTTGTTCGGGCCGTTTGGCACGCAGACGCTCGGTGACTGGGGCGCTGAGATCATCAAGGTGGAAAGTCTGACTGGTGACACCTGGCGCACCTCCGGCGTGTTCCGCAATCGCGGCATGAGCGGCCAGTTCATGGCGGCGAACCGCAACAAGCGGTCAATCGCGCTGGACCTGAAACATTCAGGAGGAAAGGAGGTGCTGCGGCGGCTGATCCCGACGGCAGACGCGCTGGTGTCAAACATCCGCCCCGCGGCGTTGGAGCGCCTCGGCTTTAGCTACGAGGTTTGCCGCGAGCTCAATCCGGGCATCGTCTACGCCTCGGCAGTGGGCTTCGGCCAGGACGGGCCGTGGCGCGCGCGGCCGGCGTTCGATGAGATCATCCAGGCGGCGTCGGGGTTCGCCTCAGCCATGGGCACTGACGACGAGCCGGCCTTTGTCCCCAGCCTCATCGGCGACAAGATCTGTGGCATGGCGCTGACCTCGGCGGTGACGGCGGCACTGCTGCACCGCGAGCGCACCGGCGAAGGCCAGATGGTCGAAGTGCCAATGCTGGAGACGCTGGCGGCATTCAACAGCATCGAGATGTTCGGCGGCATCGCGTTTGTACCGCCGGTCGGGCCGGCCGGCTACAAGCGGATGAAGGCACGGCGGCCGGTGCGCACCAAAGATGGCTGGCTGACCATGTTACCGTACTCGGGTGCTAACTGGTGCGCGTTCTTCGAGGCAGTCGGGCATCCAGAATGTATCGACGAACTTCAGGTGCGCGATCCGGTCGCTCGGGCGCGCAACATCGACCGCATCTATGACCGCATGCGCGACATCGCGCCCACCCGCACGACAGCGGAATGGGAGGAACTACTGCTGTCGATCGACGTGCCGCACACGGCGTTCGCGAAGCTGTCCGAGGTGGCGGACCAACCGCATCTGAAGGCGGTCGGCTTGTTTCAGGACGTGGAGCATCCGACCGAAGGGATGATCCGCCAGGCGCGTCCACCGGCGCGGTTCTCTGCCAGCCCCGCGGGGATACATCGGCTGCCGCCACGTCTGGGCGAGCACTCGCGGGAGTTGCTGCGGGAGGTGGGGTATTCCGCAACGGAGATTGACCTGCTGGTTGAGCGCAGGGCGGTGGGCGCCGGCTGATCTCACCAGAAAAGTGATTTCGCTGACGGTGGTCTCACATCAACTCTCCATGGGCGCGAGGACCTGCCGCATGCCCTAGACGCCGATCGCAGGCGATCCGCGGTGCACTGAGTGCCTCCGCCACCGCGACGTAACTGGCGTCATTGGCCGTGAGGTTGTTGCGCAAATCTCAGACCTGCTGCCAAAGAAAGACCTGCCGGTAGCAGCGTAACGTATGATCGGCGAGATCGGTCGGTGCCGGGCGACTATGCTCGCCGTCGATCTCTTCAATCGCGGCGAGCAGTCGTACGACCTCCACGGCCTCGGGGATCGCCGACGCATCGACAACGATCATTTGCAGTCGCGTTCCTCGCGTTCCGCCTGAGCCAGCGACCGAGATGGGTTCATGACAGGGCGGCTGGCAGGCCGCGCGCAGCTCATCGATCGTCGGCTGCTCGCTCGCCCGACGAGTCGTGCTCGGCGGGTAGTCGGAGCGGGACATTCTGGCAGACATTGCGTGCGACTTGACCCAGCGATGCGACGGGTCGGGGACGTTGTGTATCTGGATCACGGCTGCAAGGCGTGCACACCAGACACCTGGTCAACGCTTGTCGATCGCTGCGCTGCCGTGCGCGCACACGGGCGGGAGCCTAAGCACCCGCCCGCTTAGCCTCGCCACGGTTGAGTTACACTCCGGCGTACTCGGTTTCGATGGCCTTGTTCGTGTAGTCGGTCAGCAGCGACGTGGCGACGATGCCGATGATCGCGCAGATCAGGATGTAGATCGCGATCGGCCACGCTGAGTTATACGTCGCGAACAACCACGTCGCGATGAACGGCGACGGACCACCCGCAATGACTGATGCGAGCTGATAGCCGAGCGACGTACCGCTATAACGCAGCCGCGGTGTGAAGCTTTCGGCGATCAACGCGGCCTCTGGCCCGTACTGCGTCATCACCGGCAGCAGCGAGATCGCGATCGCCAGGAAGATCACCCACGTAACTCCAGTGTTGAGCATGGCGATGTAGATGAAGCCGAACACACCCATGAACACGCAACCGATCATGAACATGTTCTTGCGGCCGACGTGGTCCGACAACCAGCCGGCGATCACGACCCAGATGAAGCCGAGCACCGTCTGGGTGATCACAGCCAGCAACAGGAAGTCGCGCGACTTGCCTAGCACGTGAGTGCCATAGGTGAAGATCCAGGCGCCGACGATGTAACCGGGTGCTTGCTCAGGCATGCGCAGCAGCGCCGTCAGGATCACCTGCTTCGGTTGCCGCTTCAGCACTTCCAAAACAGGAACGCGCTCAATGCGTTCTTCCTCCATCACCCTCTTGAAGACTGGGGTTTCCAGGATGCCGAGCCGGATCCACAACCCGACCACCACCATGATGGCGCTCAGGAAGAATGGAATGCGCCAGCCCCATGTAAGGAACTGGTCGCCGGAGAGCCAACTGAAGAACAACACGGCACAGTTCGCGAGAAACAGGCCGGCAGGTGCGCCGAACTGTGGCCAGGCGGATAGGAAGCCGCGGTTCTTGTCAGTGCGCGCCCATTCCATCGCGAGCAACACCGACCCGCCCCATTCTCCACCGACACCGATGCCTTGCACCAAGCGGATGATGGTCAGCAGGATTGGCGCCCAGACACCGATAGACTTATATCCGGGCATGCAACCGACCAGGACGGTCGCGATGCCGGTGACCAGCAGGGTGACGATCAGCGTTGCCTTGCGGCCTATACGGTCACCCCAGTGGCCGAAGATCGCCGCGCCGATCGGTCGGCCAACGAAGCCGATGAAGAACACGCTGAATGCTTGGAGCACACCGACAATGGGCGTCGAATTTGGAAAGAACAGCTTCCCGAAGACGAGCGCGGTGACCGTGCCGTAGAGCAGGAAGTCGTACCATTCGATAGTGGTGCCGACCGTGCTGGCGATGACGGCCCTGCGCAATTGCGCACGGTGCTCCTCGGGCGACATGCTGGTCAGGCTGTTGTTGTTCGTCGTCATACCCTCCCTCCGTACTTTTAGTTAGGTTGTATCGTGGGTCGGGAACCACCCTCCTCGCAGCGCAAGGAGGTCGACGTCCAGGCGGCGATTGAAAATTGCCAAATAGTCCTTTTGAGGACTGCCCACTGTAGGATGCGTCCGGCCGGAGCCAGCGGCAACATATTTTTATTAGGCTAAATCAATGGCTTCGAGAACGCGCTGCCTATTTTTGTGGCTTTCCGGCATTCCGGATGCCGAATTCCGTGCGCGGTTTGAGAAGGCCGGGACAGGCTGCCAGGGAACTGGGCAATTCGCTCCCTTTCGCCTGCACTTTTCATCGAGCGTGATAACGCATGAAGTGCCAATTCTGCTGTCGCAACACGCAATCGTGTACGTCTTGGGTTCGCTGCCTATGGTTCGCCAAGTTCACCGACCTGTTGAGCCGCCAGGACAACGCGTCTCGACCCAGAGTTCCACCGAGCCTGCACTGGGTTAAAGAGGAGAGTTTCATTGCAAGCTCTGTGAATTACTATGCATTACCACACAGGTTCTCTGCGACAGCCCAACACTTGTGGCCCGTTCTTTCGCCAAGGCTCCGCGGCTACGTTCGGTGCGCATCCGCCAGTTCGCGTCACTTATTTCGATGCCGGCCATCTATCGATGCGGGTGATCCACTATTCCGGAACGAACCGCCGCGACGGTTGACCTGGCTCGCGATGCTGTGTATTCGCCTCACATGCCTTCCAAAACTCGCATCGAGATCGACGCCCGCCGACGCCGCCGTCCTTCGACGGGGGAGTGGCGTTTGCGCGCGCGCTAAGCGAATCCGCAGACCTACCACGAAGGCCCCCGCCGGCAGCGACGGGGGCCTTTGTGCGTCTGCGACCCTGTCGCTCCATCACCAGCACACAGGAGCACAGGATGCAGAACACACCCATCACGCCGTCGACTGGCGCATTCGACGCCGTCATGGACATTACGCCGCGACCGCCGATTGTCTTTAACCGCGGGCAGGGATCATGGCTGATGGATGCGGCCGGCCGAAGCTATCTCGACTTCGTACAGGGCTGGGCTGTGAATACTCTCGGTCATTCGCCGCGGCCGATCGTCGAGGCGCTGGTGCGCCAGGCTGAAACCCTGATCAACTGCAGCCCCGCGTTCTATAACGCGCCGATGCTGCGGCTTGCGGAGCTGCTCACGCAGCACAGCGGGCTGCATCAGGTTTTTTTGGCGAACAACGGAGCGGAAGCAAACGAGGGTGCGATCAAGCTGGCGCGCAAATGGGGCGCAAAATACCGCGACGGTGCATATGAGATCATCACCATGGAGCACGGCTTTCACGGCCGTACCCTCGCCACCATGGCGGCATCCGGCAAGACGCAATGGGAGCAGCTTTATGCGCCGAAAGTCCCAGGCTTTATCAAAGTGCCGCTGAACAATCTTGCCGCGGTGGAGGCGGCCATCACACCGTGCACTGTTGGCATCATGTTGGAACCGATCCAAGGTGAGGCAGGCGTATTCGAGGCGACCGGTGCCTTCCTGCGCAGTCTGCGCAACCTGACGCGCGAACGTAGCCTGTTGCTGATCCTTGACGAGATTCAGACCGGGATCGGCCGAACCGGCACGGTGTTTGGATACGAGCATGCCGGGGTAACGCCCGACATTATGACGCTGGCGAAGGGACTCGGCGGGGGCGTGCCACTGGCCGCCCTGGTGGCGCACCGCAGCGTCTGCTGCTTCGAGTACGGCGATCAGGGCGGTACGTTCTGCGGCAATCCGTTGATGGCGGCGGTGGGATGTGCCGTGATAGAGGCGATCACGCGACCTGGCTTCCTCGCGCACGTGGTGCATGCGGGCGAGCACTTAGCAGATGGACTGCGCGCGCTGTCGCGCCGGCACGGCTGCGGCGAGGTGCGCGGCAAAGGACTGCTGCGTGCGCTCGCATTGCAGCCGGACGTTGCGCCCGCGGTGGTCGAAGCAGCGCGTGAGCGCGGTCTGCTGATCAACGCGCCGCGTACGGACTCGCTGCGTTTTATGCCGGCGCTGACCGTCACGGTCGAGGAGATCGATCGGATGGTCGCGGTTCTGGATGCGGCGATGGACGAAGTGTTGGGGGGGTAACTTCTCAGAGCCCCCGCCTCTGAGGGAAAGGGACGGGGGCTCCGGTCCTTGAGATAAAGTTGATTTGCATATCCTTCCCCTGAACCCGCCCTCACAGGGGAAGGGGGAGGTGTGGTATTATCCTCGAATCTTCCGCATCACTGCTGCCCATTCATCCAGCGTTGGCATCACGGCATCAGCCTTTGCCGACTCCACGCTCGCCACCACGCGAGCAATCCCCATGTCGCGATAACGCGCCATCTGTTCGTAATCCGGCTGGCCACCCCAGAGTGTCACCGGCACCGCCGCGGGATCGCGGCCGGCGTCCAGTGCCATCTGCCGGAACTGCGGCAGAAACGCGCTGACATCGTCATATTGTGGGCGTGAGCGGTGCGGAATCCAGCCGTCGCCGTAACGGACCGCCCGACGCGCTCCGTACGGAAACGCGCCGCCGACGATCACCGGCGGGTGCGGCTTCTGCACCGGCTTCGGCCAGCACATCATCGGGCCGAAATCGACAAGTTCGCCGTGATACTCAGGGTTTTCCTCGGTCCAGATGCTCTGCATCGCTTCGACGCGCTCGCGCATCAGTCGGAAACGGTGACTGAAGTCGCTGGTGCCGTGATCGGCCATCTCTTCCGCATTCCAGCCGCCGCCGATGCCGAACAGAAAACGGCCGCCCGACACTTGGTCGATCGAGGCAACGAGTTTGGCGGTCTGGATCGCGTCGCGCTGCGTCACCAGGCAGACGCCGGTGCCGATCTTCAGCCGCTGTGTCGCCGCCGCAGCTACGGCGAGCGTCACGAAAGGGTCCATCGCTTCGGCGTATTTCCGCGGCAGCGGCCCGCCCTGCGGAAACGCCGACTGGCGCGAGAGAGGGATGTGCGAGTGCTCCGGTGCCCACAATGACTCGAATCCGCGCTGTTCCAGCGCCACCGCCAATTCCGTGGCGGTTATCGAATAATCGGTGAAAAACATGCCTGCGCCGAAGTGCATGGTACCCCCCTGCTTCCTGCGGCTGCCGAGTGTAGCCTAGCGACGCGCTCCGCACGATTGGCTTGTCTGGGCCATCCACGCTTTTCCCAGCGGTGGCAAAAAAGAGCCTGCTGAGGCCCGTCGAATGGGCGGCGCTGCCGTCAGGTCTCCGTTGCCGGGCCGCTGACAATGGCACCGAATTTGAGTGATGCCCACAGTAACCGTGATCGTGGCAGGTTTGGTCGGCACCGCCGACGAAATGGCTCACGTCGAGTGAGGTGGTCCCGGCGACGATAATCTGGTGGCATCAGGGAGCGGGATGACCGGAGCCATCATAGACAAGATACCGCATTGTCACAGGGATGTTAGCCGCGAGCCTTCGATCGACTACGATGCCAAAGGCAGTCGCGCTGGCTGGTGGAGACGGGGCGGACACTGGCCCGGATGTGATGGCGCGGCTACAATCGTCGTATGAATGATGCATCGCCCGTCGTTGGCGCAATCGACTGCGACATCCATCCCGGGGTGCCGGAGCTCAAGGCGTTGCTGCGCTACATGGAGCCGTTCTGGCAGGAATCGTTCGTGGCACGGGGCCTCGATGGCTTCGACATGATGAGCTATCCGCTGAACGCGCCGATTACCTGCCGGCCGGACTGGCGGATCCCAGGCAAGCGACCCGGGGGCGATCTGGCGGCGATGCAGGGCGACGCGCTGGACCATTTCGGCATTAGCCTGGCGATCTGCAATCCGCTGACTGGCGGTCAGGTCGCGGTCAGCGAGTCGATGGGCGCGGCGATTTGCGGTGCGGTGAATGACTGGGTCGTCGAGAATTGGCTGAATCAGGATCCTCGCCTGCGCGCTTCCATCGTGGTGCCGGCGCAGGCGCCGTATATGGCTGTCGAGGAAATAGAGAAACGCGCAAGCGACCGCCGCTTCGTGCAGATCCTGATGCCGGTGGCATGCGAGATGATGTTCGGGCGCAGCTATTACTGGCCGATCTATGAAGCTGCGGTGAAGCACGATCTGCCGGTTGGCATCCACGCCGGCAGCATGTACCGCTATGCGCCGACCTCCACAGGCTGGCCATCGCACTATCTCCACGACTACGTGGCGCATTCGCAGACTTTCGAAGACCAGATGCTTAGCCTGATCAGCAACGGTATCTTTAGCAAGTTTCCGTCGCTGCGGGTCGTTCTACTGGAATCCGGCGTCACCTGGCTGCCGGGCTTCATGTGGCGTGCGATCAAGACTTGGCGCGGCGTGCGGGCGGAAGTGCCTTGGGTGAACCGCTCACCGGCAGAGATTTTGCGTGAGAGCGTGCGCGTCAGCATGCAGCCGATCGACGCGCCCCCCGATCCCGCGGTGATCGAACGGATCATGGAACAGATCGACAGCGACCGCATGCTGTTGTTTGCCACCGACTATCCGCACTGGCAGTTTGAGGGTGACAGGGTGCTGCCCGACGGGCTGTCATCCGCATTGCGACAACGGATCTGCGTGGACAACCCGCTGGACACCTATCCGCGACTGAAGGAGACCGTGCGATGAATGCACCTGTCGATCTGATTCAGCGGTCGGCCACGGCCGATGACCGGCTGGGCATCATCGATTGCGACGTGCATCCGTTCCCCAAGCCGGGTGCGCTGGAGCAGTACCTGTCCGCGCGATGGCGCAAGCACGTTGCGCGATATGGCAAGTTCAACACCGGACCGTACGCCGACCGCGGCACCTATCCTCGGTTCCAACCGTTCCTGTCGCGGCGCGATTCGTTTCCGCCTAACGGCGGCGCGCCAGGTTCCGATGTGGACTTCATTCGGGAGCAGCTTCTGGAGCCATACAACATCATGTATGGCGTACTAGAGCCACTGCTCGGCTGCAACACCTCGCGCAACCTGGATGAGGCGGCGGCTTTGTGCTCCGCGGTCAACGACTGGCAGGCGCATGAGTTCGTGGAACCGGAGCCGCGGCTGCGCGCCTCGATCCAGGTGCCTCAAGACGATCCGGTCGCGGCCGTGAAGGAGATCGAAAAGCGGCTCGGCGACTGGCGCTTCTGCCAGGTACAGGTGGGATCAAAGACGTCGGAGCCGATCGGTCGGCGCCGCTACTGGCCGATCTACGCCGCGGCGCAGGCGAATGGGCTGTCGATCGGCCTGCATGTCGGCGGTACGCTGGCCAGCGCGCCGAGCGCGGGTGGCTGGCCGCAGTTCTACATAGAGGACCACCATGTGCTGGTGCACTCGATGCAGAACCAGGTCGCCAGCCTCATTCTGGAAGGCGTGTTCGAGGCATTCCCCAACCTGAAAGTGGTGATGATCGAGGGCGGCTTTGCCTGGGCCCCCGTGCTCACCTGGCGATTGGATAACCACTGGGCGAAGATGCGTGACGAGGTGCCGCAGGTGAAGCGGCCGCCTTCCGAGTACATCCGGGCCAACATCTGGTTCGCTACGCAGCCGGTCGACGAGCCCGAACACCCCGACGACCTGCGCCAAGTGTTCGAATGGATCGGCTGGGACCGCATGGTCTATTCCAGCGACTATCCGCACTGGGATTTCGATGACCCGCACACGGCGTTCGGCTTCCAGATGACGGCGGAAGAAAAGCGCAAGTTGTACCGCGACAATGCGCTGAGTGTTTACAGCTTCCCGTAGTACACCGCTCTGGTATGCGCCAGAGGTCGGGACGAAGCGCCGC
>JASHVB010000104.1 GCA_030039695.1 Acetobacteraceae bacterium | reverse complement strand
CGGTCGCCGAGCTGTCCACCGGGCCCCTAGCTCACACCGTGGCAGCGAGCGACGCGGCGGACAGCGAGGCTTTGCCGCTTGCCCTCGCGATCCGCGACCGGGCGAATGTGGAAAAGGCTTGCGTTAGCGGTTCTTGGTATGATTGCCGTTCTCGCGACCATCGGAGGGGCGGTCGTCGGCATGCTTAGGACGAGTTTTCCGCCGCTCATCGCACCGAGCCTGCCTGGCGGAGTCCGGATCAGCCTGCCGGCCCTCGTGTGGGCGCTGGTGGCGGTCGTCGCCATCGTCGCGCGGTACTTTGATCGCGCGGCAGACGATCTCGAGCGGCAGCAACATCCCGATCGCCTGGAAGGTCACCGCGAGGCGCGGCGGTAGGTTCGTGATCACAGAGCCCAGAGAGCGGGCCGCGGGCCGCCCGATCCGGTGATCGAGCGTATCGGTTCCCTGAGGTGCGAACACGGTCGTGCGACCAGATCTTCAACAAGCGCATATTGTCAGAGACACCAAACAGGCCGGCGCGGCACACGGGGCGTGGTCCACAGGACCGCCGTGACAAACCGGCAGCCCACCGCCGGGCGGACTCGCGGGCTGCCAAAACGCCCCGCAAGCCACCGGAACGGGATCCGAGCATTTGCGGATGGCCCCACCTGACGTCCGCACCCGCATATCACGTTCCCGTGATGATCGTCTCGCGCCCAGGCTACGTAAGATTAACTATCTGTGAGCTTGCGGTGGGAATTTCGGATCCGTTATAGCTGTCCCAAATTGTGAGTGCTGTCGCCGGATGAGAGCAGGGTTCGTCGCGGCAACGTTCAGTGCTCGATCGAACCCCGCCTCGCCAGACAACCCCTCGCGAGCGCTGTGACTGAGGCCGCGGGAAGGCAATGCTGACACGACAAACCCCGCCCCGACCGGAGTGAACGGGTTGGACAAGACCACCGAGGGACTGGGGCGGCACGCACACCATGCCATCCGCAGTCAGGTCAATCTTGCAAGCCTGACACTCGAGCGCGAGCGTCAGTTGCTGGGGATCGTGCGGACCTCCACGGACGAGCTGACGCGCGAAGCCGCCCTGGTTGAGCTGTGGGAAAGCCACAGCAAGCTGGTCGTCGCCATCGCCAACCGATACCGCCACGCCGGCATCGATCTGCTCGATCTGATCGGCGCCGGCCATCTCGGCTTGCACGCCGCAATCGCTCGGTTCGACCCAGAGCGCTTCGACAGCCGCCTGTCCACTTACGCGATCGGCTGGATCCGCTGGACTATTCAAGACTACATCGGGCGCAATTCCGGGCCGGTGCGACTACCCGCCTCCAACGCGCACCGCCGGCTCTTCCAGATGAGCGGACGATTGCTCGCCGATGCGCGGCGAAGCTGCCATCGCGAGCGCGTCGAGGCGACGGAGGCCGAGCTCTGCGCCCGTGTCGGCCAGCGTATCGGCCTCTCAGCCGACGAAGTCGCCCGCAGCATCAACCTGATGCGGGGCGGCGCGCTGAGCCTGCATGACGCAGGCGGTGACGATGCGAGCGCGCCCAAACTGGAGGATACCCTGGCCGATGACAGCGCCTCGCCGGAGGAGGCCGCGATCGCGCGGCTGGATCACGCCAAGGCGCGCAAGCGGATCATGGAGCTGACCCAGGAGATACTGGGCGAGCGCGAGCGCACGGTGTTTCTCGCCCGTTGCATGACGGGCGGCGACGAGATCGTGCACCTCGAGGTGCTGGCCAAGGAATTCGGCGTGTCGCGTGAGCGTGTCTACCAGCTCGAGGCCAGTGCGAAGCGGAAAATCGCCACCGCGCTGGCGCAGGAAGGCTTCACCGACTTCGGCCGCGACGGGCAGACCTTCTGCGCGCCGCCGCTGCGCGCGCCCCGTCGTCGCACTCTGCCGGTACCGCTGGGCGAAGCCGTCGGCAGGCTGGAAAGCCTCGCACAGTCCTGAGGGATTCGCTCTCATTGTCAGGCTAGGAGGAGGGCCTCACAATGCGAGAAACCACCGATATGATCGACCCGCAGCTGCTTCGCTCCACCATCAAGGTCTGCATGTTCGACCAGTATGGCACGGTCGTGGACATGCAGAGCGGACTGGTGGAAGCCGCAACACCGTTCCTGCAACGCAAGGGTTGGCCGGGCAATCCGAACTCCTTCGTCACCTGGTGGCGGCGGACACACTTCGAGAATTCGATGATCGACGCATTGCTCGGCACAGCGCACACGCCGTACCGCGAGATCGGCGAACGTGCCGTCTCGTTCGTCATGGACCGCGCAGGCATTCAATATACGCCACAGGAGGCGCACGACCTTGTCGCTGCAATCGAGCGGCTGAGGCCGTTCCCGGAAGTGCCGGCGGCGCTCGACCGGCTACGCAAGCATTACAAGCTGGTGGTGCTGTCGAACGGCGATCCCGACATGCTGGAGACGGCGCGGCGGTATCACGGCATCCCGTTCGATCAGATCATCTCGGTGTCGGTTGCCGGCGCCTTCAAGCCGCACCACGCGACTTACGACAGGGCCGCCGAGCTGGTTGGCGTGCCGCGGCAGCAGATCCTGTTTGTCGCCAACCATGCGTTCGACTGTATCGGTGCGAAGTCGAGCGGAATGCGCACCGCGTTTATTGATCGCCGCCGCCGCCCATTCGGCGCGACACCGCACCAGCCCGACCTCATCGTGCCGAGCATGACGGAACTGGCGGAGGTCATCGCATAGCTCCTGCCCGCCCCCTGCGGGAGAAGGAACGTGCCCACCTTAAGCCCGCATCACCCTCCCCGTCCCGCGCATGAGGATCTGCGCGTGCGCGCCAGTGACGGCGGCATGGTACGCAAGGGCCTCGGGCGAGCAGTCCGCGTGGGGCCGGCGCTCTGGTTCGAAATGCCCGTAACGGTCGACGCCGCGCACCAGCGTCGCTGTGTCGTGCGATCCCGCGACCTGGCGCACATAGGTCGGAATGTAGCGGATCGCGTAGCCGATCCGGCGCATTGCGGAGGGGTTGGGCTCCGAGCCACGGATCAGCCGCACGTGGTGCAGCGACATCTCGCCCGCATTGAGTTCCAGCGTCACCGCCTGGCGTTCATCCACGTCGACCATGATCTCCTGGCCGCGCGAGAGCAGATTGTCGGCGGCAAACGTGTCACGGTGCGGCACCTGGTCCAGCTTATGGCTGCCGGGGATCACGCGCATCGCGCCGTTCGCTGGTCTGCTGTCGGAGAACGCGATCCAGGCAGTGACGATGTCAGGTGGCTCCAGTCCCCAGTAGGTGGAATCCTGATGCCATGACACATACGCCGTGTTGCGGGGCTCCTTGATGAAGAAGCTGCTGCCCCAGCACAGGATATCCGGGCCGATCAGATCCTGGACCGCGTCCAGAATGTGGTCGTGGCGCACCAGATCGTTGAGCCAGGTGAACAGGAGATGGGACTTCTGACGGAGCGGTCCGGCCAGACGTCCGGCACCGGTTTCGTAAGTCTCCAGGCGGTCGCGCAGGGCTGCAGCCTGTTCGCTCGAAAGCACGCGCAGCGGGGCGTAGTAGCCGTCGTCCTGGTACTGCCGGACAGCGCTAGGGGAAAGCGACAGCATGGCGATCTTTCCGCTGTAACAAGGCTGCCAATTGTACTACCCTCTCCCTACCCTCTCCGGCAAGCGGGAGAGGGGTTCGGGGCTCCTGGGAGACATAGAATGAAGCGACGGACTTTCCTCGCGGCATCGGCCGCGGGTCTTGCGTTGCCGTCTATCGCGCTGGCGCAGAAGCAACGGGTGTTGAAGTTCATCCCGCAATCTGACCTGGCGGTCGTCGATCCGATCTGGACCACGGCCTACGTCACGCGCAACCACGGCTACATGGTGTACGACACGCTCTATGGCCAAGCTGGCGTGAAGCATGGCTTCAAGGCCGAGCCGCAGATGGTTGCCGGCCACACCGTCGAGAGCGACGGCCAGGTGTGGAAGCTGACGCTGCGCGACGGGCTGGTGTTCCACAGCGGCGACAAGGTGCTGGCGCGCGACTGCGTGGCCTCGGTGAAGCGCTGGGGCGCGCGCGACGCGTTTGGCCAGGCGCTGATGCAGCGCACTGACGAAATCTCCGCACCCGACGACAAGACGATCATGTTTCGGCTGAAGGAGCCTTTCGCGCTGCTGCCGGACGCGCTGTGCCACGCGGCATCCAACATGTGCGCCATGATGCCGCAGCACATCGCAGAGACCGATCCGTTCAAGCCGTTTACCGAGGTGATCGGCAGCGGCCCCTTCCGTTTTAACACGAAGGAGCGCGTGGCTGGATCGCTGTTCGTTTATGAGCGGTTCGAGAACTACAAGCCGCGCGAAAGCGGTGTCGCGGATTTCACCGCCGGGCCGAAGATCGTGCATTTCGACCGCGTCGAGTGGCACGTCGAGCCAGACCCCGCCACCAAGGCCGCGGCATTGCAGTCGGGCGAGATGGACTGGTGGGAGAACCCGACCGCCGATCTCCTGCCGCTGCTGCGCAGGCAGGGCATACAGACGCCGATCACCGACCATACCGGCACGCCGTTCCTGCTGCGGCCGAATGCTCTCTATCCCCCGTTTGACAAGCCGGAGGTGCGGCGCGCGCTGATGGGCGCGATCGACCAGCGCGAGTTTATGATCGCGGCCCAGGGCGAGGACAAGACGCTGTGGTCGGTGCCGTGCGGATTCTTCCCGCCGGCCTCGCCGCTGGCGAACACTGCCGGCATGGGCGCGCTGCCGCCCGACAAGCCCAACTACGCCGCGGTGAAAACTGCGCTGGAGAAGGCCGGTTACCAGGGCGAGAAGATCGTGTTCATGGTCGGCACCGACCAGCCGGTGCTGTACGCGTTGAGCAACGTTGCGCTCGACATGCTGAAGCGTGTGGGCATGAACGTGGACTACCAGACCACCGACTGGGGCACTGTGGTGCAGCGTCGCGCGCTGACCAAGCCCCCCGCCGAAGGCGGCTGGAATCTGTTCGTTACCGGATTCTCCGGACTGGACTTCTTCACGCCGGCAAGCCATTTGCCCCTGCGCGGCAACGGCAAGCGCGCGTGGTTCGGCTGGCCTGATGATCCGAAGATGGAGTCGCTGCGCGAGGCCTGGTTCAACGCGCCGGATCTCGCGGCGCAGAGGAAGATCGGCGCCGAGATGCAGGTTCTGGCGTTCCAGAATGTGCCGTACTGTCCGCTCGGCCTGGCCAACCTGCCAACCGCGTTTCGCAAGGATATCACCGGTGTGTCGGAAGGCTTCGTGATTTTCTGGAACGTGCGGCGCGTCTGAGGAGAGGGGGAGACGTCTCGCGACCGTCTCGTTTCGCTGGGAGCGAGGCGGTTGCGAGACTGCGGGTGTAGAACGCACCGGGCTGCCGGAACTTCGGCCATCGTGCATCGAGGCAACGACGCTCGGTACACCACTCGCGCGCTGGCAGAGAGTTGCAGCGATCGATACATGGTCGAGGTCACTCAACGACCACTCATTGCTCCATCCGGACTGTCGCCGAGTGACAAAACGCCCCGGCCCGTCGGATGCGGATTGCAGCGGGTCTCTGACGCTGCAACAGGCACGAGCAGTACGGCCCCTGGATTCCAACGGACACGCTGCCGCCGGGGTGAACGCCAGCCCGGTTCAACCGCCGACCGCCCTGACGAACCGTTTCACCTCGGCCTCGTCGTTGTAGTAGTGCACGCTGGCGCGGACCACGGCGTCCAATCCGCGCGTCGCGAGATCGAGCGCAGGCACCTGCGGCGAGCGCGAGACATGCACATTCATGTTCTGCGCATGCAGGCGCTCACGCGTTTGGTCCGACGTCTCGCCGTCCTTCAAAAAGCTGACGATGCCGCATTGCCGGGTGCCGAGATCATGCACCCGGACGCCTGGCAGCATGGTGAGTTCCTGACGCAGCAGTGCGCCGAGCGTCGTCACGCGCGCCTCGATCGCGGCAAGCCCGAGCCGCATCGCATATCGCGCCGCGACGGCCAGGCCGATCTGGCCGGCGAGGTTGCGTTCCCAGCTCTCGAACCGGCGCGCATCGTCGCGCACCACGCAGCGGTCACCGTCCGCCCAGGATGCCGATGCGAGGTCGACGAACGGCGGTTCCAGGCTACGGACGACATCGCGCCGCACGTACAGGAAGGCGGTGCCACGTGGCCCGCGCAGATATTTGCGGCCTGCCGCCGAGAGCATGTGGCACCCGATCTGTCGGACATCGACCGCAAGCTGTCCGACCGATTGGCACGCATCGAGCAGGTAGAGGATGCCGTGGCGGGCGGCGATGCGACCGACCTCGGCGGCAGGGTTGATCAGGCCGCCTTGCGATGGGACGTGGGCAATGGCGATCAGCTTCGTGCGCGGTGTGATCGCATCCTCTAGCGCGTCAAGATCGAGCGCGCCCGATGCGTCGTTGCCGATCACGTCGAGCTCGACCCCGGCGCGCGCCTTCATCAGCAGGAAGGCGAGGTAGTTCGAAAAATATTCGGCGCGTGCCGTGATGATACGGTCGCCGGCATGGAACGGCACCGCGTGGAAAGCCATGTCCCAGGCACGGGTTGCGCTTTCGGCAAAGGCGATTTCGTCATGCTGCGCACCGATCAGATCGGCAATGGCGTGATAGAAATCGGCGCCGCGATCGGCAGCCTCAGCCATCGCCTCCATTGCGCCGATCTCCGCCTCGCGCGCCAGGTGCTGCGTCACCGCATCCAGCACCGGACGCGGCGGGAGCGCGGCGCCGGCGTTGTTGAAGTGCAGAACGTTGGCGACACCGGATGTGTCGGATCGCAGCGACGGCACGTCCAGGGTCATGGTGAGCCTCCTGGTCAGCACGCGATGACGGCATCTACAGTGCGCCGATATCGCGGACAACGTCGATGGGAGGATGTCGCCATGGCAGAACCAGAACGCCTCGATGCCCGCCGCACCGTGCTAATCGCGTACGACGTGTGCCGGCGCGCACTAACGCCGTCGGATTCCGCACGGCGGACCGCGATGAAGCCGGTGCTCGACGCCTGGGTGCGGATGATCGCACTGGCCCGCGCAGTGGGCGTGCCGGTGATCTACACGACGCCGGTCAGCCGCGCTGACGGTGCCGATGTGGTGATGCTACCGACCGATCTGTCGGCGGAGACCGGCGTGCCGCCGCTGACCAATGCGGTAGAGGGCACGGCCGAAGCCGGCTTTCCCGACGAGATCGCACCGCAACCAGAGGACTATGTGTTTCTCAAGCGGCGGCCAAGTGCATTCTATGCCACCGGCGTCGCGGGGCACCTGCGCATGCTGCGCCGTGACGTGGTGGTGATCGGCGGCGGTGCGACCAACCGTGGCGTGGAAACCAGCGTGCGCGAGGCGTTCAACATGGACCTGGCATGCATCGTGGTGCGCGAGTGCTGCTGGAGCAGTGACACGGCCGCGCATGCGTACAGCCTGGATAAGGCGATGAAGATGTACGCCCGGATCCGCGGGTTGGATCAGGTGGCGGCAATGTTGGGAGCATGAACAGGCGGCGCGCTTGGCGTCCAACTGCTGCCCTCAAGATTATTGCGACAGAACGGAGAAACCGCGAATATCGTTTGCGTGACGTGTGAGGGGGCGGAAATGCGCCGCATCGGGTTGGTGCTGTTGGCCTGTTTTATCGTGGCGCAGGCGCGCGCGGAGGACACCTCCGCCCGGAAATTCGTGCTGTTCTTCCAGCAGTGGTCCGCGGCGCTGAGCGCCAACGCGTTGAAGGTGATCGGTCAGGCGGGCGACTTTGCCAAGGCGAACCCTGGTGAGATCGTGCACGTCCACGCCTTCGCTGACCCGACCGGGAGTCACAAGGCGAACGCATTAATGAGCGATCTGCGCGCGCAAGTTGTGATGGACCAGCTGCAGAGAGACGGTGTGCCGGAGACGCGGCTAATCGGACGTGGTCACGGCTCGGTGCAGTTCGCGCTCACGCCGCAGGAGAGTCGGCGGGTGGAGATCAGCATCGGCGGGCAATAGGACCGGCAGCGCCGTAACCCGCCGCGCTGATCGAACAGGCAGGTCAGAACGACATTCGCCTTTGCCGACAGCCGTAACGGAAGGGTCTTGCCGCACCAGCCGATGCACGCCGCGATCAAGGCCTTTGGGGAATTGGGGGATGCGCCCCGGACCGAATGACGCACGCGATTTGCGACCGTCCTGCAGCGGTCACACCTCCTAGACGTAACCATCCTGCGGATCGAGGCCGACATCATTGGCGAGCAGGCCCGCGCCGGGCACGAAGTTCACCTCCAGCCGGATGCCATCCGGATCCTCGAACAGCACCGAATAATATCCGGGTGCCCAGGTTCCTTCCGCCGGAGCGCGTACGATGGTCGCACCCATCTCGCGCAGCAGTGCCGCGCAGCGATCGACATCCTCGCGCGAGCGTGCGCGCAGGCACAAATGGTGCAGGCCGACGCGTCCCTGCACGAAGCGCTCGCCGTGATAGGCAGGCTCGCATGGCTCGATGCCGATCGCCGTTCTTGCACCGACGAAGTAGGCAAATTTTGGCCCATCGAACACCGGGCGCATGCGACAGGTCGGCAGGAGCCGTGCGTAGAACGCCCGCGCGCGGCGGAAATCGCTGACAGTCAGCACGACATGCGCCATGCCGTTGATGGCAATCAGCGGTTCCCGCGGCTGTGCGGGTTGCGGTGCGTCCCCGCTCACCCCTTCGCGCCCACCTTGTCCTGCGTTTTCGTATCGAAGTCGGTCGCGTCGTGGCGTTCCCACAATTGCTCCGACGGGTCCCCCTGCGTGCGATTCACCATCCGCCCACGCTTCACCGCCGGCCGCGCCCAGATCTGATCGGCCCAGCGCACGATGTTCTTGTATTCGTGCACCGCAAGGAATTCTGCCGCGCCGTACTGATTGAACTTTACGAGCCCACCATACCACGGCCAGCAGGCGATATCGGCGATCGTGTACTGAGGCCCCGCGACGTACTCGGATTCTCCTAGCCGCTTGTCCAGTACATCCAGCAGTCGCTTCGTCTCCATCGCGAAGCGGTCGATCGCGTATTCGATCTTCACCGGCGCGTAGGCATAGAAATGCCCGAAACCACCGCCGATATAGGGCGTGCTGCCCATCTGCCAGAACAGCCATGACAGGCACTCAGCGCGGGCTGCACGTTCTGTCGGTAGGAACGCGCCGAATTTCTCCGCCAGGTACATCAGGATCGAGGCGGTCTCGAACACGCGCACCGGCTTCGGTTCGCCGCGATCCACCAGTGCCGGAATCTTTGAGTTCGGATTGATCGCGACGAAGCCACTGCCGAACTGGTCGCTTTCGTTGATGCGGATGAGCCAGGCGTCGTACTCGGCGCCAGCCTGGCCAGCTGCCAGCAACTCCTCAAGCATCACGGTGACCTTCACACCGTTTGGCGTGCCTTGCGAATAGAGCTGCAGCGGATGCTTGCCGACCGGGAGTTCCTTCTCGTGCGTCGCGCCGGAGATCGGACGGTTGATGTTGGCGAAGCGCCCGCCACTCG